>JAITVE010000285.1 GCA_031285975.1 Candidatus Adiutrix sp.
CTGTTCACCGAGGGGGCCATCGCGGCGTTTGCGGACATCAAGAGCTTGTCGGTTAAAGGTTTGCGCGTGCGTGTTCAGTTGTGGGGCAATCCGCCCCCGCCGCCGCAGCGGGCCCGGTCGTGCGGCTTCGGCCTGGGCTCGGTGGCCGTGCGGGACATTTCGCCCGAAAACATTACGCCGCCCGCAGCCGACCCGCCGACCCTCCGAGCCGGGCACATCACGGCCCTGATGGAAGAGTTTAACCACCTGTCGGAACTGTTTTGGAAGACGGGCGCGGTGCACAGCGCCTGGCTGGTCAGCGGCGGGCGGCGGTATTTCGCCGAAGACGTGGGCCGCCACAACGCCCTGGACAAGGTGATAGGCCAGCGGCTCCGCGACGGGGCCGCCCCCGGCCAGGGCGGGCTGATGTTCACCACCGGCCGCGTTTCTGCGGAGATGCTGTTAAAAACCGCCAAAGCGGGCCTGTCGGCCCTCATTTCACGCGGCTCGGCCAGCCGCCTGGCGGTGGATTTGGCGGAAAAGCTGAACATGGTGGTGATAGGCTTTTCCCGGGGGGATCAGTTCAAAGCCTTCTGCGGGGGGGAGTATCTGACCGCCGATGAGGCCGCCCATGACTGAGCGGCGCGTGCGGCACTACAAAAACGGCGCCTTTTCCTGGGAGCCCGCCCCCCTGGCGGAGGAGTGCCGGGTGGACATTATAGTGAATAACCGCCGCCGGGCCTCGGTGATGGCTTCGCCCTGCCAGTTGGACAGCCTGGCCGTGGGTTTCCTCTTCGGCGAGGGGATTATCAGCGGCGTGGACGACATCACGAGCTTGTCCGTCAACGGCTTGGAAGTCTCCGTAGAACTGCGCACAAAAAACGCGGCCCCCCAGCCGCCTGCCGTGGACAACTGTTCCCTGGAAAACACAGCCCCCGAAGCTCCATTGCCGCCGAGAGCCCACCCGGCCCTGGACGCGGCTAAAATCCTGCGCCTGAGCGACGAGTTTAACAGCCATTCCTACCTGTTCCGCCAAACCGGCGCGGTGCATAGCTGCCGCCTGATAGACGGCCCCCGCCAGCACCACGCCGACGACGTGGCCCGCCACAACGCCCTGGACAAAGTCATCGGCCAATACCTCATGGACGGCCCTTCGGGCGAACCGGGCCTGGTGCTGACCACCGGGCGCATCTCCACAGAAATATTGATAAAATCCGCCAAGGCGGGCATCGGTGCGGTCATCTCCCGCAGCGCCGCCACTGACCGGGCCGTGGAACTGGCCGGAAAGCTGAACATGATAATGATTGGCTTCGCCCGCCAAAACCGCTTCAACGTCTACCACGGCGGCGATTTGATCGAACAGGCCACGCCCCGCCGGTGACGATGGCCGGGCTGAAACGTCTAGGCTTGAAGGCAGGGCAGCCTCGTGTGAAAAAACAGCCCCACCCTCCCCCGCCGTCATTCCTGCGGAGGCAGGAATCCATTTCCAGCGGAGCCACTTGTCGGCCCTCCCTTACTCACCGCCTCGTCATACCGGCGAAGGCCGGTATCCATGCCTTTCTCTTGGCGCCGCTGACCAGGCCGCCCCCTTGCCCCCGCCCTCTCGCCCTCCCCGCCGTCATTCCGGCGAAAGCCGGAATCCATTTCCAGTGACGCAACTATAAAAACACCCTGTCTCTTCTGCGTCTGAATGACGAGTGGGTATGCACTTCTTAGCGAAACACTCTGGCGAATTTTACCCACCGCCCGGCGGAGCGGAGCCCAAATCCGCCCAGTCTACTTGCCAGCCGGTGAGGGGGCAGTGGGCGATGCAGCGACCGCAGTCGGTGCCCAGTTTGCGCCAGGTGTGGTGGCAAATATCGGCGTTGGGGCGGTTGCCGGGCCAGGGCTCGTTGGGAATGGCCGGGCAGCGTTGGGCGCAGAGGCCGCAGTTGCGGCAGAACTCAATAATTTTCGCCTCGTCCGGGTCGGGCGCGCCGGGGAGGAGGGGCATGTCGGTATCCACCGCCGCCAGCCGCACGCAGGGGCCGTGCTCCCTGGTGATAATCAAGCCGTTGCGGCCAATGACTCCCAGGCCGCTCTCTTGGGCCAGGCGCACCAGGGGCATCAGGTAGAGCCCGTCAATGTGGGCTCGCCCGCGAAACCCGGCCTGCCGGATGGCGAAGGCCAGAGCTAACGCCACCTTGGCGGCCTCCAGATAGCCAAGCACAGTGGCCGCCATCTCCGAGGCTTTCGGAGCCTGGCCCACCAGGTCGGTGCGCATGGGCACGGCCAGCACTAAAGCATGAGGCAAAAAGCCGGTGACGGGCTGGCCGTACTGCCCGTCCCGCCGCCCCCGGTGGGAATAATAGTGGTCAGGGGTGAGGGCCAGAGCCCCCGCGCCGGAAGCCCCGGCGGCCAGGGCCAGCTTTTTGGCCCAGGCGGTGTAGCTCGCCGCGTCCCCCGGCATTTTTTCCGGGGCAATGGGGCCATCCGCCAAGGGGTGGAACCCGGCCAGCAGGGTGAACAGGCCGTCCACCACCGGGCTCACTTCCGGGTCAAAAGTCGGGGTTGCCGGGCTCCCCAGGGGCGGCAGGGCCCGCATGTGGCGGTCAAGCTCCTCCCGCTCCGGGTGGCGCGAATAATAGTCCTCATAGGCCGGAGTGCCCGGCTGGCGGGCCATCCGCGAAAACACCACATCCCGCTCGTCAATTCGCATCACAAACCTCAGGAATAAATATGCACACTGCCCGCCGCCGAAGGCAACAGCGACACGCCCAGCCAGGTTATCATCAACAGCGCGAAGGCCAGCGGCAGCGTCCACAGGGTCAGCCGGGGGCTGACAGTCGGGCGCAGGCGCAGGTGCAGGTAGAGCAGATAGGCGGCGGCGGTGATGAAGGCCCAGGTTTCTTTGGGGTCCCACGACCAGTAGTGCCCCCAGGCCTCTTTGGCCCAGGCCGCGCCGCTTATCAGGCCCAGCATCAGAAAGCCCAGGCCGATGTGGACAAGGTTGTCCAAAAAGTCGTAGAGCTTGGGGTCGGACTTGCCGCGCCCGATTTTCCGCAGTTGCAAAAGGCTGGCCAGGGTGGCCACGGCCAGGATGGAATAGGACAGCATGTAGACCGTGACGTGGGGCACGAAAAAATAGCTTTGCAGGGCCGGCATCAGGGCGATGGAGTGGATTTCCGGCTTGAAAAGGTTGATGGCCGCGAACATCCCGGCCATGAGGCAGGAGAAGGCCAAAAGCCAGGGGTAGCCCCAGCGCCGGTAGGCCAGATAGCCCGCGCCGGAGAGGAAAAAGGAATACCACAGCCGCGTTTCACCCATGGTGCGCATGGGCGGGCGCTGCACGTTCAGCCAAAAGCCCGCGATGAACGCCCCGAGCACCAGAATGCCCGCGATCATGAACACATCCACCGCTTTTTTATGCCGGAAGGCCGACCAGGCGGCCAAAAGCCACAGAGCGATGGCCAGCGGCGCCAGCCAGTTGAAATGCTGCCAGGTCATTTTTCACCTCCCGCGCCCCGGCCCCGGTAAATCAGGCCCAGGGAGCCCAGGGCCCACATGAGCATCCCGGCCAGGGCCGGGTAGAGCCAGGGGTCGTAGACCAGCTCGAAACTGCTGTAATTCGACATGCGCCCGCTTTGGTTATCGTAGCCGAACTGGTAAATCATCCAGCCGCCGATGGAAAGCGGCTTGTTGACTTCAATCACCGCCTCCCGCTCCTGCCCGGCTTGGGTGAAGACTTTGACTTTGGAGGTGAAGCTGCGGGGCTCCGGCTGGGTCATGACCAGCACGTGGTGGTCGTCCAGCATCAGGGGCGAGACGGGCAAAAAGCGATTGCCCCCCGAAACCCAGCCCTGGCGAATGGCCCCGCCGCCTGCCCCGCTGCCGGACGTCTCGCGGGCGATGACCCGCACCGCCTGCGTGGCGGCGGGCATGGGCGAGGCCTGGTAGCCCTCGGCCCCGGCCGTCACGGCCTGGGGCAGGTATTCCTGCAGGGTCACTTCCCAGCCCGCCAGGCGGCCCTCCGGCTGTTCCATATCTATTTGGAAAAAATGGGGATTACTCTCCGGCAGGGGGCGGCCGCTGGTGCGGTCAATCACGGCCAGCCGGGCCGGGTATTCGGTCATGTCGAAATCGTCCAGCCGAATGGCCAGGGGCAGTTCCAGCACCTGCTTGTCCTCGGCATAGACCCGCCATTCCACCTGACCCTCGGTGACGTGCATAACGTGCCGCTCCCGGTCGGCCGCGCCGAAGCCTCCGGCGGCCAGCACCAGCCACAGCCCCGCGTGGTTGAGGAAAAAGAGGACGCGGCGGCCCGGCCGGAACAGGCGGCGTGCGATGACCATGGCCAGGGACAGAAGCGTCAGCCCGTAGACCAGCACGAAAGCCCAGGAATCCGTGACCTGGGTGAAGCCCAGGCGCACAAAAAAGTCGCCGTGGGGCGGCTGTTTTTGCATCTGCGGGGTCAGGCCCATAATCAGGCTCAAAACCAAGAGCGCGGCCAAAAGCGACACCGCCAGCGGCCCGCCGGAGAGCCATTTCACGAGTGGCCGGTTCCGCAACGGCACTGCGGCGAAGGCCAGCAGAATAATCAGCCCCCCGACCGCGTAATTCACCGGGCGGTGCAGCAGGTAAAAATTGAAGGGCCCGGCAATCAGCTGCATCAGCCAGCCGCCGACCGTCAGCGCGGCCACGATAATCAGGCTCTCCCGGTACCCCCAGGGCGAGCGCCACAATAGTTTTTTGTCCATACCGACCTTATAAATCAACGATTATGTAACAAGTCACAAAAAAAGTGCCTGGCAACTATGGGTAACCAGGCACTTTTTTTCACTCCGGCTGGCGGCTGATTAAATGCGGCCAGCGGTCTGGGCCGTGGAGAGCCACTGGGGCACCACGGTTTTCATGAACTCAGCCTTCTGGGCCCGCAGGGTATCCATGTCCAGCCCGATGTAGGCCTGGGCCTTGGCTTTGGTGGAGATATCCGGCATTTCGAAGCTGGTGACGCCGCAGGCGTAGAGCACGTCCTTCAGGGCCAGCTGGGCCTGAAGGGCCTTGTCCAGGCCGTGGGAGAGAATCCGCTGCGTTTCGATGGGCGCGTGGAAGGAGGCCCCGTGGGAGGCCACGCCGAAGTCCCAGCGCCACTGGGAGGCGCGGATCAGCTTCCTGGCTTCGGCCAGCGTCGCGTCGTCGGTTCCGGCGTCAATAGCCATTTTGGCCATGATGTGGGCCTTGGCCAGTTCCACTTCCAGGCGGTCGCGGGTTTCCAGGATTTTGTCCTGGCGCTCGTAGACATAGTTGCGCAGATTTTCCGCCTCGTCGCGGTGGCAGGTCTGGCAGGTGCTTTCGATTTTGGCCAGGGGGCTCATAAGGTGATGGTCGGAATACTTGATGCCGCCTTCAGAGATATAGGGCATGTGGCAGTCGGCGCAGGACAGGCCGCGCTGGCCGTGGGTGCCGAGCTTGAAGATTTCGTAATCCGGGTGCTGGGCCTTGATCATGGGCGTTTTGCTCAGGCCGTGCGTCCAGTCGGAGAACTCGATGTTGTCGTAATAGGCTTCCATGTCTTCCATGGTCATGCCGTCGTCCCAGGGGAAGGTCAGGTATTTGCCGTCGCCTTTGAAATAGTATTCAACGTGGCACTGGGCGCAGACCAGGCTCCGCATTTCCTGGGTGCTGGCCTGGGCGATGTCTTTGCCCTGGCGCTGGAAGGCTTCCACCAGGGCGGGCCGGGTGATGGTCAGGTTCATAGTGGCCGGGTCGTGGCAGTCGGCGCAGCCCAGGGGGTTGACGATCTGCGAACCCAGGGAGCTCCAGGTGCCTTTGTAATATTCGGCCAGGCCCATTTCCTGCATCATGCGGGGAACGTCCGGGCTCTTGCAGGTCCAGCAGGTGGCGGGCTGCAGGTCAGCCATGGGCTGGCCGTCGGGGCCGGGGGTTCCGGGGGTGCCGGTGCGCAGGGTGCCCCGCATATCTTCCAGGGTATACCAGTGGCCGCGCGGCGCCGAATAGTCGCGGGAGAAGGCGTACCCGGCCCAGAGCACCACCATCTCGGGGCGGTCGGCCAGCGCGTCGTCGGGCACGTTGCCCAGGTGCTTGCTCTGGAAGTTCATTTCGCTGGTCTGCTTCCAGGTTTCATATTCACGGGGATAGTTCAGCCCCCATTTTTCGTTGTGGGGGTTGATGGAGGTGCCGTTGACGCCGGTGATGACCTCCTTCTGGTTATTGTAGATGGAGGCCACCTCGGCCCGGCGCACGGTGATGGTCGCCGCCAGAAGACCGAGCAGCACAACGCCGACCACGACTCCGCAAAAGATGATTCCACCCAAAATCCACGGCCCGTATTTTGATGAATAAAGCATCTTCATAGCGCATCTCCCGGCCCTCTTCGCAGTGAGGGTGTTTGTAAATTGCCCGGCTGAGCCGGTTGCAACTCCCCCGTCCGTCCGGGGCTGAAAAATTTATTTAACCATGTCGCCAAGCCAGCCCGGCACCGGGGCGGCCGGAAAGGGCACAATGGTGCCGGGGGCCGAAGCCAGGTTGCTTATGTTCGTGTGCGGCACCTGGGTGTGGCAGTCCCAGCAGGCTTTTTTGTTGCCCGCCAAAACTTCGTCATAATCAACGTTCATCTTGACGAATTCGGTGGTCAGGGGGGTGTGGCAGCGGAGGCAGTTTTCCATGATGACCCGGCTGCTGGCCTCCCGGGCCCGGATGACCTGGGGCTCGGCCCCAACGGTGAAGACCGCCGAGTGGTACAGCCCGTCCACCGCTTTGAAGGCGTATTGGTTGACGACGTTGTCCTGCGGCACATGGCAGTCGTTGCAGGTCGTCCAGACGGCGTGGGAACTTTTTTGCCAGGCCTGATAGTACGGCCCCATGACGTGGCAGTTGACGCAGACGGACGGCTCGTCGGAGATATACGACCAGGCCCTGGAGACATAAATGGTATACAGGCCCAAACCCACAACAATGCCGGCCAGCGTGAACACCAGCCATACCCATTTGAATTCTTTATAGACTTCGCCGAAAGTTTTCATATGCCAGGCTCCTTGGCCCCAGAAGGTGAAAAAAACATTCAGGCGTCACGTTTTGACAGAACTACACTCTGCTTATAATATAGCCGATTCTGGCAAATTTGTCACCCACTTTTTTGAAGAAATATCCATGTAATTTCATATAAGAAAAATTACTATCCAATAAAATATCCCTTAAAAAAGAAAACCCGCGAAGAGTCGCGGGCTTTCTTTTATATAAGGCGGGGGCTGGGTCAGCGGGCCATGTGGCTGCTCCAGACCACTTGGCCTAGAACTTCCATTTGACCGGATTCAATTTCGTAGGGGGGGGCGATGTCGCGGTTGTCGCTGACAATGCGGTAGATGCCGCCGGGGCGGATTTCCACGCGGTTGACCAACAGGCAGCCGTCCAGGCGGATGGCATAGGCCTGGCCCTGATAAATCTGGTGCTGGCCAATGTTCACCAGCAGCAGGTCGCCGTCCGAAAAGGTGGGCTGCATGGCCGGGCCCTTGGCGATGAGCAGGCGGGCGTTGTTGACGTCCGGGATCAGGTTGGCCAGCCATTTGCGCTCAAAGCTCACCGGGGCCTGCTGACGGGGCGCGGCGGAGCGGTCGTTGTCCTGCTCAATTTCCAGGAAGGGCGGGAAAACCCAGGAGCGGGGGGCCTCCCACGAGGGGCCGGAGGCGTTGACGGCCAAGTGGTCGTCCTCATCCACGGCGGTGGGCCAGGAGAGCCCGCCGGTGTTGAGGCCCACCAGCCAGTCCAGGGAGCATTGCAGGGAGCGGGCCAGATTCAGGAAATGCTCGCCGCGCGGCAGGCTGCCGGATTCATAGCTCTGGATGGTGTTGACGGAAACGTCAACCATTTTGGCCAGGTCGCGCTGGGACAGCCCCAGGCGCTTGCGCCGGTTGATGAGGCGCTGGGCAGACGCGTTGACCAGTTCAGGGGAAGCATCAGGGGACCAGTTAATGCCGTTTTTGGCGAAGGGAAAAGTAATCAATTTAACCACCATTAGAATCAGGGGACACTTCAAAGTACAACTTGTTTCGGTTCCATCAGGCTTTGTCAGGCATTATTCATCTCAAATAATAAGCCGAATTCGAAGTCAGTCGCTTTTTTGTTCCCCCCAGTTATTGTTTACTGGGAAAACCCGGCTCGCGCGCCCGGCCGCAGCCGGGTGGAGTCGGAACGTTGTTGCCGAACCCCGAAGGGGGCTTGCGTTGCCGCGTCCGTGTGGCTGCCCAAACGGCTCGGCTGGGCGCGACCTGCGTCGCGCCCTTTTGAGTTTATGGCTTTTTGCCTGGAAAAACCATGCGGCGCCGCCACAGCGGCGGAGCACAGGCACGGCTTGAAGCGGCTGCTGCGTCCCCGCGGCCGCCCAAAAGGGCCGGCCGCCACGGCAACCACAGTGAAGCGTGAAAGCCGGGAAGCATGTTTCGCTCCCCGCGTTCCCTCACCCGTATGGCGCAAAAAACCATAAACCAACTATAACACTACAGAGTTTTCGGAATCTGCCCCATGGCGCAGAAACGCACAACCGCCGGTTCGGCCGAATTTCGGCTGAACCGTTTTTCTGCCCCATCAGGGTTCCGCATGGCCATAGTTATGACTCAGCCGATAAACAACTATACATTTGCCTGGTTGCGTTTCTCATGCTTTGCCGCCAACAATCCGCGCAAGCATGAGCGCCTTGCCAAGAAAAACGTATTGTTTCCCGACAGAGCCTGAAATGTTAAACCACGTGTTTTGGCTGAATTCTGGATGAATCAAGCCCGTACCTCAAGAAGAAATTTCAATATGCGAAAAGGTTTGTACCAGGTCAAGGGAGCCAATATATAAAAGGTCTATAATATGGTTTTTGTCAGCCCATCTGCCTATGCTCACCATTGGGCCCAATAATACTTCAATTTCCCGCCCTTGTCAATCTGCTTTCGTTGATATCTTAAATATATCTTCTAAACTCTCTGTACTTTACCCCACAAGGCCTGCAGGGCTCCGTCCGCCGGTAAAAAAAGAAAGAGCCGGGGCGGAGTTGAATCTTCTAAGACATGGGGAAGAAAAGTGCTTGCTTTTTTTCTCCAGATAGGATATATTCTTAGTTGGAGTAAACCATAACATGGAGTCGTATTATGTTTGATAAACAGTATGAGCACTTCAAGTCTATTTGTCAAGACAGCGGCATTAAAATTACCAGCCAAAGATTCATTATTTTTGAAACGCTGAAAAGCGTGACCTGCCACCCCACGGTAGACCAGCTTTACGAAATGGTTCACAAACAAATACCGAGCCTCAGCAAAGATACGGTCTACCGCACCCTGAACATGTTTGCCGAGCGCGGGCTGGCCC
>JAITVE010000299.1 GCA_031285975.1 Candidatus Adiutrix sp.
GGTTGTACATTAAGGCTTACGAATAAAAATGCCCTTCGAGGCGGTAGCGGGAGCCGGGGTAGAGGAGCCGAACCCAGGTGACCACGTTTTGGTCAGACCAGGTTTTGCGTTTCAGTTGCAGACAGGGTTCGCCGGGGTTGATGCGCAGTTGGGCGGCCTCCTGGGCCGTGGGCAGCACGGCTTCCACGATGTGCTCGCCCTCGGTGAGCGGAGCCACGGCGCTGAGATAGGCGTGGGGGGTCTGGCCGGTGAAATCCTGACGCAGATAGTCCGGGGCCACGGCGCTGTTGACATAGCGGTCTTCAAGCTGCACCGGCATGTCGTTGTCGTAGTGCAGCAAAACCGAATGAAACGTGCTCTGCCGGTGCTTAACGTTGAGAATGATAGCCAGTTCCGGCCCGGCCGGGCAGCGTTCCAATAGCAGCACTTCGGTGCGGTGGCGGTGATCCTGGTGGGAGCGGATTTCGTCGGCAATGTCGCGCACCGACATCAGGGCCGATTCCATTTTATTTTCGGCCACAAAAGTGCCCACGCCCTGCAAACGCACCAGCACGCCCTGCACCGTCAGTTCCCTGAGGGCCCGGTTCACGGTCATGCGGCTGACGCTGAACGCGTCGGACAGCTCTTTTTCCGAGGGGATTTTGTCATTCGGGGCCCATTCCCGCGAATTGATTTTGTATAAAATCCGCCGCTTAATCTGCAAATAGCGCGGCGCCGGCTGCCCGCCGTTTTCCGCAAAGCCGTGATCGACGGACAGGTCTTCTTCAATCGACATGGAGCGTTTCCTTTATTGCGCGGCCTTTCCGGCCAAGTAATAAATGTAGCACAAAGAAGACCAGATGTACATACATGATTAAGCCGCCGCGAAGCAGGAATATTGAAAATGTATATTGAAAGTGCTACATTGTAAAGCAGGAGGTGCAGTATGCCTAAAACAGCAACCATGAGCCTGCGCATTGATCCCGCCGTCAAAAGTGATGTTGAAGCCATATATGCCCGTTACGGCCTCAGCATAACCGAAGCCATAAATGTATTCCTGCACCAGTCGCGCAACATCGGCGGCTTGCCTTTTGATCTGCGGCCGCCGGTTCCCAATGCGGAAACCCTGGCCGCCATGAAGGAAGCTGATGAAATGGCTGAATCAGGGAAAGCCCGTTTCAATAATTTCGGCGATATGCTGAAAGATTTGAAATCATGAAGCTTCAGGCCGATTACACCGGACGTTTCAAAAAAGACTACAAACTGTCCATGAAGCGCGGCTTGCCTATGGAAGAACTGGACGCGGTAATGGATATGCTGATTACGGGAAACCCTTTGCCGGAAAAATATCAGGATCACCAGTTGGGCGGTAATTACAAAAATCACCGCGAATGCCATGTTCAGCCGGATTGGCTGTTGGTATACCGGCTTTCGCCCACTATGATACATTTTGTCCGTACCGGCACTCACAGTGACATTTTTTAAACGATCCTGTCCTTGAAAGGCGGAAACAGTGACCATACAATACGCCGCGCTGCGGGCCGATGACTACCAGCGGATGCCCTGGAAAAACAGCCTGGGCAGTACCTGCGAAGTGTACCGCGAACCGAGCCTGGTGGGGGATTTCCTCTGGCGGGTCTCCCTGGCCGACGTGCGGGTGAACTCGGCCTTTTCCCCTTTCCCCGGCTTGCGCCGCGTCATCGGCACCCTGGAAGGCGCGGGGATGCGGCTGAACGTGGACGGGGCCTGGACAGGGCCGCTCGTGCAGTACGACCCCTTCATTTTCAGCGGCGACAGCGCGGTGGAGAGCGAACTTCTGGACGGCCCCATCCGCGATTTCAACCTTATCTACAGCCCCCGCCTCTGCGCGGCCCGGCTCCAGTGGCTGGATGTGGCCCGCCCGCAAACTTTCTGCACCCAGGCCGAGACGCTTCTGGTTCTGGCCGTGGGCCGGGCGGAAGTCGCGGGCGGCGAGTTTACCCTGAGCCTGAACCACCTCGATTCCGCCCTCTTGCGCAACGAAGGCGCGGAACTGGCCCGCATTCAGCTTAAGCCCGGCTCTTCGGAAGAAAGCCGTTGCTGCGTCATTGAAATCAACCCCTGTTCCCATTGACAAAGGAGAAAATTATGGAAAATTTCATGGATTTGTGTCTGCGCCGTCAAAGTTGCCGCGATTTCGCCGACCGGCCGGTTGAGCACGAAAAACTGGTGCATTGCCTGGAAGCGGCCCGGCTGTCGCCCTCCGGCTGCAACTCCCAGCCCTGGAGCTTCGTGGTGGCCGAGAGCCCCCAGGCGGTGGCCGAAGTGGCCAAGTGCGGCCAGCAGATGAACATGAACCCCTTTCTGGACAAGGCCAAAGCCTTTGTGGTGGTGCTTGAGGAACACGCGGTGCTGATGCCTGGCATCCGCAAAATCATGGACAGCCAGTACTTCGCCAAAGGCGACATGGGCGCGGCCACCTACGCCGTCTGCCTGGCCGCCGAAGACCAGGGCCTGGGGAGCTGCATTATCGGCATGTACGACCGCGAAAAAATCTGCGAGGTTTTGGGCATCCCCGTTGAAAAACAATTCGGCGCGCTCATCGCCCTGGGCTACCCCGCCAGCGATAAAGTGCGCAACAAAAACCGCAAAACCCTGACCGACATAGCCCGCTTCGTGTAATAGAGCATTTTGCAATTTATCTGCTAAAAATTGCAAAATACGTAAACATCCGGGCGCTTTTCATTTTTCGCATATGACCTTGAAATAGAAAAGCGCTCTAAAGAGTGATAAACCCCTTGTCGATATCATATGTGTAAGCATAGCGGTATTTTGTGCTGCAACTGCCTTGCTTCTTATCTTGGTCTTTCAGGGCAGACGCTGGAACTTGCCTGGCGAAGTCATTAAAAAAATCTTTGGTATACCCATAAACCTCTGTGGCCAATTCTACTAGACACTTGGAAGTCGGGCAGTGATCAATCCTTAAGTAGATTTCACATTGCGCTTTATTGATTGATGCTTGGTGTGTGCTTTCCAAGTCTCCCTGTATGTCCCCGACACTGTCGCTCTGGCTTTTCTTCACAACTGATTCAGGCAGTCGCCAGCCGGTGATGGTCGCCGAAGTTGCGCCCTTGATCTTTACATTACTGAGGCCTTTGAAAGTAAGTTCGCCCCTGATTTTAGATAAGATCGCCTCTTGATGTCCATCGCGCCCGACTGTATGAGCTGTTTTCTCGCCTGCGGAGCAGCTCTGAAGCCAGACGGTTATATTCTTGTTCTGCAACCCTGCATCAATCAAAGCTCGAACAAATGACTGGTGTGTAGCATAGTCCCCTACCGAATTCGATGATCCATGCCCTATAATAATCACAGTGTCGCTGTCGTCTAAAGTGCTCAAGTTAATTTGGGGGCGGTTAGCTTGGGGGGAGGGAGACAGATAGTATAAATCATCAAACCTGTACTTCAGCATCAAAGCTCTGGCATTTGAAAATTGTATCCAGTCCGGGTAATTTTCGACAAATGCGGCCATATAAGTCATTCCAAACCTTCCTATTTCTGAGACTTTCAAGGCATGTTAAAAATTACCCGCTGCTCAACCGAAAACGGAATATTCAACAAACCAAGTCAAAGCGCTATAATAAATCCTTAATGGGAAACGATAACTTTCATGATATACCGCTAAGCGACTACATGTCAAGAAAATTATCAAATTTAATAAAAATTGCAGTATATGATATGTTTTTGGTGCAAAAATGGGTTTGGTAGTATACAGGGGTTGGGGAATGCTGATAAAAGCAGGAACAGCGCCAAAGCCGCCGCAACGAACGCAACGAAAAACCCGGCGGCTTTGGCGATGAGATCATTTTATCTGTATCAGCTTTAAAACACGCCTTTAAGCCCGCAGTTGCGGCGTCGCTATACGGTCGCTACTGATTCACTAGCCGACACGCAGATCCAGGGGCGCGCGGAGATTCTTAAGAGGGGCTCGCGCTAGCCCCTCTTAAGCGGGGCTTAAATTCGAACCCGATAGGGTTTGAATATATTGAGATTGCGCGATAGCGCAAAGATTGGGCTGAGCATACTTATCCAGAATCTTAGCGCGAAGCCACCTTATCTTCCCAGGCAGGCCAGCATCCTTTCCAGGCGGTGGCTATACGTGTGTTCGGCCAGCACGCGGGCTCTCGCGGCTTGGCCGATGGCCTCGGCTGCCTCGGGGTGGGCCAGGTAATAATCAATGAGTTCGGGGAGCTTCTCCGGGCTCTCGGCCACGACGACTTCCCGCCCGGCTTCGAAGAGTTCCGGCAGCAGCGGGCGGGGATCAACCAATTGCAGGGCACCGGCGGCGGCGATTTCGAAAGTGCGGGGGTTGACGAAGCGGCTTTCGGGGTCGAAGCCCGGCATACTGTGAACGCTGGAATGAAGGTTCAAATTCACCCGGCCACCGGCATAGATGAGGGCGCATTCCGGCAGGGTCACCCGGCGGCCGCCTTCGTGGAGGTGGGCCCGCAGGGCGGGGTCGGCCCCGGCCCAACCGGAGCCGAACACTTTGAAGGATTCTGCCGGGCGGCCGGTTTTTGGCCAGTAATTCGCGGCCAGCCCGCCCAAAACCTTGCGGCGGTTGGGGTAGCCCGCGCCCATGAAAGAGAGGTCGGCGGCCAGGCTGTTGGCGAAATTGGGGGGCAGGGGGCGAAAGACGTCCGGGTCGGCGGCCAGGGGCAGGTACCAGGCGCGGCGCAGCCCCCAATCGCGGAGCGTGGGTTCGATGAGCCCTGGCTGGATGTGGAAAAGCGCGTCATAGGACGGGGCCACCTGGGCCACATAGCCGAAATTGCGCACGTCTTCCACCAGCCAGAAGGCCAGGGCGGCCTCGCCGGTTTCGCGCAGACGGGCCAGGCCGGGCGCGTCCAGGGGGGCCTGGGCCAGGGCCACGATGAGGTCGGGCTGGAACTCGGCGGCGGCGGCGGCGGCCCGGGGCGCGGTTTGCTCGAAGAGCCGGGCCGTCAGGCGCAGGGACTCGTCCGGCGGGGTTTTCTGGGCCTCAGCTTCCAGGTCGCGCAGACCGGGGCCCCAGTCGAGGAAGAGCAGGGGATAGCCGTTGATTTCAGCCGCGCGGGCCAGGGCCACGGCCACCGGCCAGGATCCGCCGGAGAGCGGGGGGATAATCATAATACGCGGGGCCCGGCCCGCCAGGCGGCTGAGATCGCGGCCCGGCCCGCCCAGGGCGCGCTTAAGGTTGACCAACTGGGCCCCTTCCCGCCGCTGGGCCGGGGGGTGGATCAAAAGGGTGGCCCTTGGCCAGTCCCCGCTGCCCTCGGCCAACTGCCAGGGCGTGACCAGGCGCATCCGGCCCTCGGCCAGAAAACGGCTGAAATCGTGAAGGCTGAAGGCGGCCAGAACCACCAGGGGGTCGGGCTCGAAAAACAGGGCGGCAGTTTTCTCCAGCAGCCCGGCGGCCAGCCAGGGGCTGCCCAGGCCGAACAAGAGCGGCGACTCGACCCCGCCAGCCGGGAAAAATTTTTCCAGCCACTGGGCGGCCTCTTTCTGCGGGTTGTAGCGCGAGGCCTGGGCCTGGCCGTTCACCGACAGGATTTTCAGGCCGTCGGCCCCGTCCGTCAATTCCGCCGAGCCGCTGGCCGGGGCTTCCCCCAGCCATTGCACGGCCGCGTGCTGGCCGCTGGCGGCCAGGGCTTCCAGGTTTTTACGCACCAGCGGGTGGCGGTGCAAGCCTTCCCTCGATATTTTTATCTCAGCCACAGACGGCCCTCCGATGGGTTATTTCTTCGCTATCGTCCAGCCGTTTCCATTGTCCCCCTGATCCATGATAGGTTTCAATAAGCAATTCATATAACACACCAGAATTATTTGTAAAATACGCTTCAAAGCAATCCGGCCACGGCCCTTTTTCTGGAATATTTTCAATCGCTATGAATGGTACGTCGCTGGCATCGTATTTGATTTGCTGCAACTGTCCCATTGCCACCCAGTGGCGCAGTTCTTTTAAAAAACTTCTGAACTGTATCGGGGATTTGATAGGCCATATCTCGGGCCAGGGATACTCCTCTTCAGAAGAAGGGCTACCGCCTATCACATTACACGCGCAATTTTTATCTGTCACAGCGCCTCCTTTCGTTTACAATAAATTACTGGATAATCTGTTGCGAGTCAACGGTAAAACCTGATGAAGAAGGCGGCTCTTGTCTGTGTTTCTGCAAACGGAATGAAAAAGCCCCGAGCCGTGGGGCTCGGGGCTGGAATGGGGTTTGTGTGGGTTAGAAGTCGAAGTCGTCGTCCATGGGCAGGGCCTTGGGGGAACTGACCGTTTTGGGCGCCGCCAGTTTCGCTGCCGGGACGGCGGGCTTGTAGGCGGCTTCGGCTTTTCGCAATTGCCCGGTCTGGGCGCCGTGCACCAGGGCGCGGATTTCTTCCACGGCGGAGAGCAGGTTCCCGGCCTGGAGGGAGAGCTGCCCGGCCGCGCTGGCGGATTCCTCGGCGGAAGCCGCGTTGGATTGGGTCACTTTGTCCATCTGGCTCATGGCGATGGTGATCTGGCTGATGCCCTGGGACTGTTCCTTGGAAGCCGCCGCCACTTCGCTCAGAAGCTCGGCCACTTTGCCCGCGTTGTTTTCCACGGTTTTGAAGTTCTCGGCCGTGGCGTTGACCATGGTGGAGCCGGAGTTGATGTTGCTGATGGTCGAGGCGATGAGGTCAGAGGTGTTCTTGGCCGCGTCCGCGCTGCGAATGGCCAGGTTGCGCACTTCGTCCGCCACCACAGCAAAGCCCGCCCCGGCCTCGCCGGCCCGCGCCGCTTCCACGGCCGCGTTCAAGGCCAGAAGGTTGGTCTGGAAGGCTATCTCGTCGATAGTCTTGATGATTTTGCTGATTTCGTTGCCGGAGATGGAGATTTCGTCCATCGCCTTGATGACGTTTTCCATGGACTGCCCGGCCTGGTCAACCGAGACGGTGGCCTGGGCCATCAGGGCGTTGGCTTCCGCCGCGTTGTCGGCGTTGCGGTTGGTCATGGAGCTTAGCTCTTCCAGGGCCGCGCTGGTTTCTTCAAGGGAGGCCGCGTTTTCGGTGGCCCCTTCGGCCAGGGAGTTGGAGGCCTGGGAAAGCTGGCCGGAAGCGTTATCCACTTCTTCAGAGCCTTCGGACAGCACCTCTATCACGTGGTTGATGGGTTTGGTGATGCCGCGGGTCAGGAAGATGGCCATAATCATGCTGACGGCGATGGCTACCAGGGTACCGGCCAGGAGGGCGACCACGACCTGGTTGGAGGCCGATTGGGAAGCGTCGGCTTCTGCCAGGGCCATCCTGTCGCCCACTTCCCGCAGTTTGGCCGCGCCTTCGCTGACCGCGGCGTTCAGAACCCCGCGCGTCTGGGCGGCTTTTGTGTTGGAGTCGTACCTATTAGTCAAATCCAGCATTGCTTTATCAATGCCATTCAAGAGGACTGACATCTGCGACACATACTCTCGCGCTTCTTCAGTCTGATTTGAACCAGTCACAATTTCCAAAGACTCATGAGCCTTTCTGCTTGATTCTCCCAGTGATTTCAAAAGCTCAAGGTTATCATCCGCAGCGGCTCGCTGGATGTTAAGAACCAGGGTATTAACGGCAAACAATACGTTTTTAATCTCGTTAATACGTTTTGCCCTATTTACTAACGTCGCAGGGTCGGCGTTTGAATAAATCTCAGACTCCTGCCTCTTGGCTTGAAACAGTAAAAGATTGTTTACTATCTCAACAAAAGAATCCCGGTCTTCCATGATCTGGTGACGAATACTGTAAATGGCCTCTTCATTCGGCTTAAGTTCAACAGCCATCTTGCTGTACGCAGCATAGTCAGCTTTCAGCTTTTCGAAAGTATCCACTACCTCTGGCACTTGGATATAGTGAGCATTGGGCGACTGCAAGTTGCCGGCTACTTTATCAAAGCCTGCACGCACAGCCTTTCCATATTCAAGGGAAGAATTCCAGGCCGCTTCGCTGCGGTTAATCATGTACGTCCGCATCTGGAAGCCTTCCATGGCCGCGTCGAATTGGATTTCAGAGGCCTGCTCCAAAAGGGGCAGCAGGTTTTCGTTCAGGTTGAGGGCGCCTTTTTGCACGGGGCGCATGAAGATAAAAACGGCCGCGACCAGGATGATGAATATCACGTTGGTCAGCACGAATCCCAACACTATTTTAGTTCCGAGTTTCATATATGGCTCCTTTGATTTTAAGCCCGGCCTAGCGGGGCCTAAATGGCGCTGATTGATTTGGGCCGCGTGGCCTGGGCCCAGGGCGGCTGCCTTCTTGAAATCTTCGGCGAGACGCGACGGGCTGATTTCGTTTCTTGAACATTATGGGCTGAATACGGTCGAGCGCCCATCCCTCTCAATATCACCAAAGTACCGTAAGCTTGTTCGTAAAGTTTATAAACGTATCGGCACTTTTTATAAATACTTGAGCAAGTCCCCAATTCGCCGTAGGGCAGGGGCGTCTCTTGGGATTAAAGTAAGTATTGAAATAAAGTTTGTAAAGTGTAATTGAAAAATAATTTTGCTTAAATGCCAATATTGTTATCTGGGCGGCCAATCTCCCTC
Source organism: Candidatus Adiutrix sp. (assembly GCA_031285975.1). Lineage (GTDB taxonomy): Bacteria > Desulfobacterota > Desulfarculia > Adiutricales > Adiutricaceae > Adiutrix. Next base: position 8,544 of record JAITVE010000299.1, read on the forward strand.
TCCCTGGCCTTGCCCGGAAGACAGCAGAAGCTCGCCGTCACGAGGAATTTGAGGTCATCCGCCAAACAAAACAGCGGCGCGAAAAGCTTCGTGCCGCTGTTTAACTGTGTGGAATTATGGATAATATCTTATATCGTATCTGACGGAACCGGGCGCTTCTCCAGGGCCAGAGCCAGGGCGGCCAGGGTGGGCGGGGCTAGGGTCTCCGGGCGGAGGGTGGGCTCGACGCCCAAAGCGGCCAGGGCGGCGGCGGAGCGGTCGCGCCCGTACGCTTTGGCCAAATTGTTGAGGATTGTTTTGCGGCGGGCGGCAAAGGCCGCGGCGGTGAAGCGGCCCAGAGTTTGGGGGGCGACACCCGGCTCCCGCTCCGGCGGCAGGGGGCGCAGGGCGACGACCGCACTGTCCACCTGGGGCCGTGGGTGGAAGGCCGAGGGGGGCACGTCAATGAGGCCCCGCACGTCATACCACAGGCTCAGGGCCACGGTGAGGCGGCCGTAATCCTTCGTGCCGGGCCCGGCGGTGAGGCGCTGGGCCATTTCCTTTTGCAGCATGAACACCGCCCCGGAAAAGGAGCGGCGGAGGTTCAGCAGCCAGAAAAGCGCCGGGCTGGAAATATTGTAGGGCAGATTGCCGCAGAGGAAGAGGGGGCGGCCCGTGGGCAGGTCGGCCTCGCCCAGGCTGAGAATGTCCCGGTGGAGCACCGTCAACCGGCCTT
>JAITVE010000344.1 GCA_031285975.1 Candidatus Adiutrix sp.
CGTCCAGCACTTCGTCCACGGGGCGGGGGCGGACGCGGCGGCCTTCCAATAAGGGATAGGAGCAGTACAGGCAGCGCAGCGGGCAGCCGCGCTTGGTCTGCACGCCAATGAGGCCGCCCTGGGCCGCGTAGGCGCGAACCAAATCTTCGTCATAGGCGCTGGCCTGGCGGGCTCCGGGAACGGCTCTGGGCAGAAGGCCCGGCGCGGTGCGGCCCTCGGCCAGGGCTTCGAGAAAGGCGGGCCAGATTTCTTCGCCTTCACCGGCCAAGCCGTAGTCCGCGCCGAGGTAGGGCAGGGCCGCTTCCGGCATCACGCTGAACCCGGCCCCGCCGACCACCAGGGGCGCGGGGGTGGCGGCCCGGATATCGGCCGCTATGCGCTGGGCCAGTTCGAGGCTCCCGACGCCTCCCTCCGCGCCTTCCAGATTGCGGAGCGAGAGGGCCACGCAGTCCGGTTGAAAGTCACAGATGGCTTGGCTGATAAGGCCCGGATCATACTCGTCGCTGAAATTATTGGCGGCCAGAATATCCAGCAGGCGCACCTCGTGCCCGGCGCGGCGGGCCGCGTCCGCCAGAATGCCCGCGCCCAGGGGGTAGACCGGGTAGGGAATTTTGACCGGATTGGCGGCCACCATCAAGACGCGCACGGGCCGGGCCTCCCCTCGCGCCAGCGTTGCTGGAATTCGCGGTAAAAGGCCGGGGCTTCCAGGAGCAGCCCGCCGGAGAGATCGACCATCATCTGCACCGAATAACCGCGCGTGGCCAGTTGCCCCGCGGCGTTGCGGATTTGATATTCCATGTTCAGGCGGGCCGCCTCGTGCCAGTGGAGGCTGGTTTCCACCACGAATTCTTCGCGGTAGCGCAGGGGCGCGAGGTATTCCACGTGCAGGGTGCGGATGGGCAGCACGGCCCCGGCGGCTTTGAATTCCTCGTAACTCAGGCCGAAACGGCGGCCCATTTCCTCGCGGCCGTCTTCCAGGTAGCTGGGGTAGCGGCCATGCCAGACAATGCCCAGCGCGTCCACTTCCTCCAGGCGGGCCAGGCGGCGGCAGGTAACGCGGAGAGGCGGCGGGCCGTCTTGATTTTTGAAATAAGGCTTATACATCAAGCTCTTCCTTGAATTTGAGGCGCAGAAAGGCCGCGTCAACGGCGGGTATACCGTCCCCGCTGGCGGTGAGATGCAAACGCCATTCGCCACCCTGATCCGGCGCTTGCGCGTAGACCGAGAGGGTGAGGCCCGGAACCACCGGCGACAGGAACTTGGCCTGGGTGACGGCGGCCAGAGTTAAGGGGTGACCCGCAAGGGTTTGCGCCGTGTCCTGGGCCATAAAAACCTGGGCCAGGGCGGGCAGCACCGGCTGGCCTTCGAAGTGGCCGCGAAAGCCCGCAAAGTCCTCAGCCGGAAGATAATCCCGCCGCCAAACCTCGGCGGCTTTGAGGAAGGCCGTTGAGGGCGGCGCGGTTTTTTCCGGCGGGCCAAGGGCGGCGGCGGCGATTTGTTGTCTCATGCTTCCGGGCATCACTGCACCGCCAATCGTTTCAGGCGCACGCTCCATTTGGAAGCATTGGCCGGGCGGTATTCAAAGGTTTCGGGCGCTTTCGTTTTCGGCATGGCCCACACGGCTTCAATGAGGCGGCCCATGAGTTTTTCCGTGTTGCGCGGCCCTTCACAGTGTTTCAGGTCGTCCGTCATCAGGCAGTCCCCGACTACCGAACCGAAGGCTGACAGGGCCACTAGGCGGGCCGGGCCGGGTTCCTCGTCGGCCATGATAACCAGGGTCAAGGGCAGGGTTTCCCCATTTTCAATATATTCGGCCGACCAACGAGATACCTCCGCAGTGGGTACTGTCCAGGCCGCGTGTTTGGGCACCGGGGGCACACAGGCAACCAGGAAGAGGCTGAGAATGATGGCGGCCAGGGCCGGATATCGTTTCAACATCATAGCAAATCACCGCCGGGAAAAAAATTTGGGCAGCAACACAATGGCCATTGGCATGGCCGCGGCCAGGCCGATGAAAACAGTGCGCCCCAGGGCGTGGAGCACCGGGTGCTCGGCCAGAATCAAGATGCCGATGCCCGCGATGGTGGACAGGCCGGAGACGAAAATGGCCTGGGGCGCGCCCAAGTCGGCGTTGTCCCGCAGTTCATTGACCACCACAATGCCGTAATCCGCGCCCAGGCAGATAACCAGGGGCAGGGCCGCCGCCTCGGCCAGGCCCAGCGGGCGGCCCAAAAGCCATTGCGTGAGCAGCACCGCCGCCAGCCCGCCCAGGGCCGGGATGAAAGCCAGGGCCGCCAACCCCGCGCTGCCAAAGGCCCAGAGCAACACGGCCAGGGAGGTGAAGGCGCAGAGGGGCAGAAGCCGCTTTTCCTTGGCCAGGGAACCGCTGAGGTTTTTCTCCAGCGCGGCGGCGGAAACTTCCACGGCCCGCTCGGCCAGTCCCGGCGGCGGCTCGGGCGCGTTGGCTTCGGCCACCACCACAGCCAATTTTTTCTCCCCGTCCACGAGAAAATTATCAACCAGGGGCCCGAGCCCGGCCTGCCGCAAATCCTCGGGGCCAATGAGTTTCCCGTCGGCGAAAAACCAGCGGCCAAAGGGCGCGAAGGCTTCGGCAGCAAAGCCGGAATTCCGCGCAGCGTCGTTAAAATTGCCGTACATGGCGGGGCCTTCGGCGGCTATAAAGCTGCGCCAGGCTTCCGCGTTAGCCCGCTGAATTTCCAACGGCAACAGGAGCCCGGCCAGGGAGGAGGCCGAACCGGGCCGCGCTTCATTGAGCGCCCCGGCCAGTTGCCCGGCGGCTTCCAGGGCCTCGGCGGCAGTTTCGCCCTGTGTCAGGTAAACGCGGCGGCCGCCCTCCAAATGCCAGGTTTCTTCGATGGACTTCTGGTCGCTCAGAATATCGGCCCGGCTCAGGCCCAGAGCCCGGACGGAGAGGCCCGTGGGCAGCGCGGCAACCAGGAGCGCGGCCAGGGCCGCCAGACCCAGAAACACCGGCCAGACTCCGCGCAATTTTCCCCGCGATACCGGGCGGGCCGGAGCGGCGGCAACCTTGCGGGGCGTATCCATGGCCGGGCAGTGGGGCAGCACCGCCAGAGCCCAAAAGTAGCCCGCCACAATGGCCAGCCCAGAAAAAAACGCCAATTGCCGGATGGCCGGGATGGACGAGAACATCAGCACCCCAAAGCCCGCCGCGCACAACAGGGCGCTCATCAGAAGCGGGCGGGCAATGCGCCCCAGGGCCTCGGCTTTGCTGGCCC
>JAITVE010000402.1 GCA_031285975.1 Candidatus Adiutrix sp.
CCCACCCCGCGCAAGTCTTCGGCGTTCTCATCCAAACTGGGGCCGGAGCCGACGATGAAGGCCGGGCGGGCCGGGAGGCGGCCCTTCAAAATCATGAGGTCGGGGTATTCGGAGAGCAGCCCGGCGTTCTCGGCCAAATTTTCCAGGAAGGCGGCGCTGGTGGCCTCCCGGGTGCGGTCGATGACCGCCCGGCGGGTGATTTCGTGCCGGGTGAAATTGTCGAAGGATTCGCACACATCGGGCCGCAGGGCGCGGTAGCCTTCCGGGGCCACCACGATGAAGGCCGAGGCCGGGCCGTGGATGATTTCCTGCCGGGCCGTCTTTTCAAAGTCGGCCCAGGTGACGGAAATGAGGGGCGGCTCGCCGTCTTCCTCAGTGAGGAGGCCGTTGAGGTCAAAAATTTCCTTCAATTCCGGCGCGGGCTCCAGCACCACCAGGCGCACAGCGGGGTACCGCTGCCGCAGGGCCTTGAGGTGATAGCCGAGGCCGAGGCCGAACACCAGGGCCAGGCCGGGCTCCTGATCGGGCCGGTTCTGAAAAGCTTTGTCCAGCAAAGCCTCCGCTTCGCCCCAGGGGTCGTCGCCGGAGTGGATGACCTGATTCTCATACACCAGGCCGGGGCTGCGGGGCGCGGCCGGTTCGGGGATGGCCCGGGCGCCGCCGTAGTAGCGCATCAGGTTGGCATTGAAGGTGTTCTGATTGAAGCTCATAACGGTCACCTCGTTAATTAAGGCTGAGGTAGGAATTTTTGGCGGCCTGGCCGTAGATTCGGCTCAAAATTTCGTCCTGGGGATGGCGTTCCAGGGTCGCGGCGGCCACGTCCATGGCTTCCGCCGGGGCGTTGCTGTTCAATAAAAGGCCGCTTAAGGCGCGGGCCGCTTCCAGATTGTCCGGCCGGGACTGGTGGGCGGACAGGTAGAACTCGAAAGCCGTCCACAGGGCCGGGTCGTGGGGCAGGAAGTTGAAGCCCGGGGTGATGGCCTCACCCAGTTCCGTCAGCTTGGCGGCAATGGGCAGCACGGCCTCGAAGTGCAGCGAACCGGCGGTCATGGCCGGGAACTCGCCATCCAGGCCGGTGAAATCGCCGAACCAGCGGGCGGCTTCCTCAGTCTTGCCCAAGCTCATGTGCAGCACGCCCATGCCCAGGGCGGCGCGGGCAAAGCCTTCCTCCCAGGAGCGGGTCAGCCACAGCTGGGCCTTTTCCGACTCGCCCTTGAGGCGGGCGATGTGGCCGAGCATGAATTTGCCCTCGGCGGAGAGCGCGCTTTCCCCGGCGGCTTTCAGGAACAGGCGTTCGGCCCGCACCACGCGCTCTTTCCCACTCTCGTTGGGCCAGCGCAGGGCGGTGAGGAAGAGGGTGCGCCCGGTGCGGTCCCAGGCCTCGGGCCCGCGCGCGCCCTGGCTGAGGTTCAGCTTGGAGGCCGTGGCCATGAGGGTATCGGCCCGGTGGCGGATATCGTGGGCGCTCAAGACTTTTTCCAAGCCCCGGGCGGCCACCTTTTTCCGGCGGGCTTCGTCCCCCAGCCAGTAGTCGGCGGCTTCAAAGAGTTCCTGGGGCTCGAACCAGGCAAAATCTTCCCCCGGCATGAACAGTTCCCCCAAATCGCCCCCGGCCTTTTCGGTGAAGAGCATCGCGCCGCTGGCCATGGCCTCGAACATGCGGGTGGTGACGCCGGGGAAGAGGTTCTCGTTCAATATCAGGCGCGACTGGCGGTAGAGGGCCGCGCTTTCGTCCGGCCCCACCCAGCCTTCCTGCCGGGCCCCCATGGTTTTTACGCTGAAACGGCCGGAAAGCTGGTTGATGAGGCGGCCGCGCTTGGCCCGCACTTTTTCGTCCACCACGCCGACAAAGCCGAAGTCGTAAATTTTTTCCGCCTCTTCCCGCCCGGCCTCATAGGCCCTGGCGTTGACGGCCACCGGCAGCCAGCGCGCGTCCAGGCCCTGCCCGGCCAGGCGGCCCGCGTAGGGTTTCTGGTCAACGTAGCACACGTCGAAGAGCCCGGCGAAATGTTTTTGCCACCAAAAATTTATGGGCGTATCCACGGCGTAATAAACCTTGGGGATGTCCAGCTCCTCCAGGCCGTCGGGCCAGGCGTGCTTGCCGAGGTGGTCGGTGTAAATCAACAGGTCGGGCCGGTCGGTCTGCTTGTTGTAGAACTCGGCCAGGGGGAAGCCGTCGTCATGGGGCGGCGCCAGCACCTTGTGCCCCTGGCTGACCAGGGCCTCGTGGAAGTATTCGCTGCCTAACGATAAAATATACATGGTGGTATCTCCTTATCCTTCAATTTTTCGGATGCCCGTTCAGGCAGCTTCGGCAAGGTTCATGATTGGCCGCTTCCGGCCCGGTCAGTGCATTTGCTTCCTTAGAGTTCCACACTGCAAGAAGCCCGCCAGGCCCCAAAGGGGCTTTACTCCGGCGTGGCTGCGGCGACGCTCGGCCTGTTTGGCCGGGCTTAGGCGAAAAAGCGTCCAGACTGTGTCCCAGAGGGGCCTTACTCCGGCATGGCGGCAGTGACGCCCCGCCTGTTGGGCCGGGTTCAGGCGAAAAAGCGTCCGCAGCGCTTAAATTTCCCAACGGCCTCTGCCGCCCGAAATCGGAACAGCAGGGAAAGAGGCCGCCATCCACATGCACGGCCAGCCGGGTTAAAGGCTCGGCGCAGAAACCTGTGGCTGGGGCGGAATCATGTTCCCGGCCAAAATCGGTATCTTCCGCGCCCAGAATATTGTGATAGCGCTGAAAGCTCAGGTAATCGGCCAGGGGCGCGAAAATGTCCTCAAAGGCCTCCCGGTCGCCGGAGTTGACGGACATCTCCACAAAGCTTATCCGCAGGAGCGGCACAGAGCCGCCCCTGGCCTCTAAAAAGCCTAAAATGTTGTGCAGCAAGAGGTTCCAGTCGCCGCCGGGGCGAACCTTGGCGTAGGTTTCGGGCGTGCCCGCGTCCACGGAGATCATCAGCCGGGTCAGGCCCGCCGCGATGAGGTCGCGGCTCAGGCTCGGGGTCAGCAGCCGCCCGTTGGTGATGAGGCTGATGTCCAGCACCCCGGCCTCGCGGGCTTCGGCCACCCAGGCGGCGATGTTGGGGATGAGCAGCGGTTCGCCGGTCATGCCCAGGCGCAGGGAGGGCAGCCCGAAGGCGGCGGCTTCGGCCAGCACCCGGCTGTAGAGCCGCCTATCCATGAACCGGCCCTTGCGGAAGCCGGGAAAATTATGCCCAGTGCTGCCCGCGGGGCACATGGGGCAATGGAAGTTGCAGGCCGTGGTCACGTCCACATCCAGATGCAGCGGCGCGGCGGGCCGCTCCCCGCCCTCAGCCCGCGCAAAAGCGCGGCGATAGTTCACGAAGCCCGGCCCCAGCAGCGCGGACAAAACCGCGTTGGGGTCGTTTGCTGCGCTCAGTCGGCGGCGGTTAATGGCATAACTCATGCGGCATTTCCCTAACAATATTCAAGTGTCGCTCCAGGCAAACCTGGAGCCCGGCGAATATGTCTGTAGCAAGAACCCCGCCAAGTCGGTATAACCTCGCTCTTCTTCCTCTGCTCCCGGTGAGTGGCAGGTGAGAAGAATGCGGAAGAGGCAGGGAGTGCCGACCAGTTGCCCCACTGGAAATGGATTCCGGCCTTCGCCGGAATGACGGGGTGGGGATAGGCAGGGAGTGCCGACAAGCTGCCCCACTGGAAATGGATTCCGGCCTTCGCCGGAATGACGGGGTGGGGGTAGGCAGGGAGTGCCGACAAGTTGCTCCGCTGGAAATGGATTCCTGCCCGCCGCCGCCATACCGGCGGCGGGAGCGGTGGCCGAATCTATGGTGATTTATCAGCTATATCTCTTTTGCTTTGGGCAATTGTTGCATTGATTCTTTATGCTGGGCTCGTCTGATGATGTCGTTTTTTGCTGTAAAATTTTAACTAAATATGGCGGCTGTCGAGGCTCGCTTTAGTGTTCCGCCAGGGGGGGCTAAAGTGGTTTGGGCCTTGTGTATCAAGCTTTATTTAAGGCGAAAGGGTTAAACTTTTTGTTTTGGGGGGACGATACATATCACAAGAGACGGTATGGAAAAAGCCCATCTGGCTGAGGCTGCCGTTTCGAGTGTGAATATACGGTTCAGGCCTACAGTTCCTGATTTACGGAGGTGAAAAGACGGACATATGTTACCCATAAGGGGCCGCGCACAACACAGGCCCAAGCGTTTTTTTCACGTTATCAACCGAGGCTTTATGAAAAATAACCGTTCCGACCATTCCAGTTCGGGCAGTTTTTAACGACGGGGCAAGGACGCCCCTCCGGCGCAGCCGGAGAACCTCAAGAAGGAGGACTCTATGTCAATCACTATTAATCACAACGCGATGGCGGCTAACGCCTATCGGAACCTGAGCAATACCTACGGGAAGCTCTCCACCAGCGTGCAGCGCATGTCTTCGGGCCTGCGCATCAACTCGGCCGCCGACGACGCCGCCGGTTTGGCCATCCGCGAAATGATGCGGTCGGACATCTCCACGTTGCAGCAGGGCTTGCGCAACGCCGCCGACGGCATCAGCATGATTCAGACCGCCGACGGCGGCCTGGCCGTTATCGACGAAAAACTCACCCGCATGAAAGAGCTGGCCGAGCAGGCCGCCACGGGTACCTACACCACCGTTCAGCGGGAAATCATCAACTCGGAATACCAGGCCATGGCCGCTGAAATCGACCGTATCGCCAATTCCACCAACTTTAACGGCATTAAGCTGCTTGACGGCTCGGTTTCGAACCAGCACGGCGGGCAGGGCATTAAAATCCACTTCGGCGCGTCCAACAACGCGGCTGAAGACTATTATTTCGTGAACATGGGCGACGCCCGGGCCACCAGCTCCACCGGCTTGCGGGTGGGCGGCGACGCCAAGAACGACATTTGGGGGCAGGGCGCGGCGGGCGCGGGCCCCATGGCGGGCCCCGGCTGCTGCACGGCGGGCTTTGCCAGCCTCAACGAAAAGGCCGGTTTCACCAGCGGCGAAACCTTCAGTTTCGGCTATAACTGGGACTGGACGGAAGACGGCGACGAGCAGCTTTTGAGCGGCAAATACCTGGCCGGGCGTTACACCGTGGGCAGCGGCGACAGCCTGCAGAACCTCATCGACAAAGTCAACGCCGGCACCCAGGCCCGCGTGGGCATTGCCATTGACAGCGCGGCCCTGGCCGCGGCGGCGGCTTCCGGCGGCACCGTGGCCGTCTGCATCGGCGACGAAGCCTACTACTGGGGCAGCGCCAGCGCGGCCAACGGTTTTAACAAGAAGATGCATGACGTGAAAATCACCGCCGCGTCCGCCGAGGCCAACCAGGTCGCCTACAAACCCA
>JAITVE010000406.1 GCA_031285975.1 Candidatus Adiutrix sp.
AGGCCACTTCGCTTGAGGGGAAGAGGAACGGCAAGTCCATGAACTTGATGCGGTCGTCCAGGGGCAGGAGGCTCGAACCGCCGATGGCGGCCATTTCCAGGGTGCCCATGCTCACGCCCTCAATGGCCTGGCGGTCGCTGCCAAGCTGGGCGTTGGGGTAGATTTCCACTTTAATGCGGCCGTTAGAGCGCTTTTCAACTTCCGGCTTGAAGAAGGTGTTCAGGCCGATGAACTGGCCGTGGGCTTCCGGGCCGATGAAGGCGATTTTCAGGGTGTACTCCGGGTCGGCCGCGAAAGCGAAGGGGGCCGAAAGGGCCAGGCACACAACCACCAGAAGCGACAGAAGGCTTTTTTTCATGCTCAAATCTCCTTTGAAATTTTTAATGGCCTGGCGCGATTTCATTCGTGCCAGGCCGTACCGCTAGGGTTTAGATCACACGGTTCGGGGCGCTGCCTTCGAGGAGGGCGGTGCGCATGGTTTTGGCCGCGAAAGCGCGGATGTCGCGTCCGGCGGCGTCGGAACGCCAGGCGGAGTGCGGGGTGATGATGACGTTTTTCAGGGTGAAGAGCGGGTCGTCGAAAGACGGCGGCTCTTCTTCCATAACATCCAGGCCCGCGCCCTTAATCCAGCCCTCTTTCAGGGCTTTGTAGAGGGCCGCGCCGTCAATCAGGCCGCCGCGGGCGGTGTTGACCAGGTAGGCGCTGGGCTTCATGAGTTTCAGCTTTTCTTCGTTCATCATGTGCTGGGTGGATTCCATGAGGGGAATGTGCAGCGACAGCACGTCGGAGATTTTCAAAATCTCGTCCAGCGTGTCGATGACTTTCACGCCCAGTTTGGCGGCGGCGTCCTTGTTCATGTAGGGATCATAGGCCACGATCTCTTTGAAGAAGGGCTTGGCCTTGGCGGCCACAATCTGGGACATGCGGCCGAAACCGGCCAGGCCGAAGGTCAGTTCGCTGGCGCGGCGGCTCATGGGAGCAAGAAGGGCGTTCCACACGCCGCCGGCGATGTCGCTCATGTAATAGGTCATGTCGCGCACCAGCATGAGGGCCAGGGTCATGGCGTGGGTGGTCACTTCGTCCACACAGTAGTCGGGGACGTTGTAGGCCTGCATACTCTTTTCCTGCATGGCCTTCAGGTCGAGATTATCCACGCCCAGGCCCTGGCGGACGATGACTTTGCACTTGTTCATCTGCATAATCATCTCGCGGGTCATTTCCGTGGTCAGGACGATCAGGCCGTCAATTTCCGGCAGCGTTTTCAGGAAGGCCGCTTCATCTTTCCAGGCGGGGTTGACGATTTCAATATCCGCGCCTTTAAAAATATCAGCTTCCATCGCGTGCTCGGCATTGTTCAACATGCCGTAAATACCAACTTTAAATTTAGCCATTTTGAGTCTCCTTTAATTGCGCCCGGGCCGGGGCCCGGGGCGGGTGCCGCCGGGGCCCCGGTCAGGGAGGCCCCGGCTTGGGCAAAACTTCAGCCCGCTCAGCCGCCGAAGAAGTTGGGCAGGGCCATGCTCAGCGCCGGGATGTAGGTAACCATAATCAGGGTTATCAGCATGGCGATGAGGAAAGGAATGATGAACTTGGTGAGTTTCGACACCGTGGTGTCGGACACCGCCGCAGCCACAAACAGGTTGATGCCGTAAGGGGGCGTGCAGAAGCCGATGGCCAGGTTCACGGTCATGATGACGCCGAAGTGCACGGGGTCAATGCCCAGCTTGATGGCGATGGGCAGAAGAATCGGCGACAGGATGATGCAGGCCGAGATGTTGTCCACAAAGCAGCCGACCATCAACAGGAAGATGTTGATGATAATCATGATGACGAAGGGGGAATCGGAAATCACCTGGAGCGATTCCACCACCATCTGGGGCACCTGCTGCATGGTTATCATGTTGGCGAAAGAGGTGGAAAAGGCCAGGGTGAAGACCGTGGCCCCGGTGATGAGGCCGGTGTCCTTCAAGGCGCCGTAAATTTCCGGGAACTTGATTTCTTTGTAGACAAAAATGCCGACCACCAGGGCATACACGCAGCCCACCACCGCCGCTTCCGTGGGGGTGAAGAAGCCGCCGTAAATGCCGCCCAGAATGATGACGGGCATCAAAAGGGCCCAGATGGATTCTTTCAGGACGCTGAGAAATTTCAAGTCCTTGCGGTCGCTGCCCTTATAGCCTTCTTTTTTGGCGATGACGTAGTTGGTGATCATCAGCATCACGCCCATCAGGATGCCGGGGATGATGCCCGCCAGGAAGAGGTCGGCAATGGAAGTGCCGGTGATGACCGCGTAAATGACGAAGGGAATGCTGGGGGGAATGATGACCCCGATGGAACCGGCGGCGGCGGTGATGGCGGCCGCGAAGTTAACGTCATATTTCTTTTCCCGCATGGCCGGGACAATCAGGGTGCCGATGGCCGACACCGTGGCCGGGCCGCTGCCGGAAATGGCCGCGAAAAACATGCAGGCCACGGTGGTGACCATGCCCAGGCCGCCCACGACCTTGCCGACTATGGCTTCCGCCAGGTCAAGGAGGCGGCGGGAAATGCCGCCGTAAAACATGAGGTTCCCGACCAGCACAAAAAACGGGAGGGCCAGGAGGGGAAAGGAATCAAGCCCGGCCACAGCGTTCTGGGCCAAAAGTAGCAAGTTCAGCTTGGTGAAAAAGGCCATGACCACAGCGGTGGTGACGCCCAGGGCGATGCCGATGGGCACGCCGATCAACAGCAGCGCGGCGAATATGATAAAAAGAACTGCGAGAAACATCAGGCTGCCTCCTTCCCTTTGGCCTTAATTTGGGCCATCGTGACTTGAATTTTGGCCACCATGACCTGGATTAAACGAAAAGACATCAGGGCGCAGCCAACGGGCACGGCCAGGTAGACCCAGCCCATTCTGATTTCCATAGCCGCCGAAACGGTTTTGCGGGTGAAAATGCGCTCGGTGAACAGGTAGGCCTTATAGGTCATGTAGAGGGCGAAGGCCAGCCATATGAAATGGGCCACCCAATACAGAATTTCCTTCACCCTGGGCGAACACATATTGATCGCAAAATCCAGGTTGATGTGGCGCGAGTGCTTGGTGGCAAAACCCACCGCTATCCAGGCCTGCCAAATGAACAGGTAGCGGGCCAGTTCCTCGCTCCAGGAAAGGGAGTTGTTGAACACAAAACGCATGACGACCTGAACAAAAAGCAGGGCCACGCTGAAAGCCAGGGTGGAGACGAGGAAATATTCCTCAAATTTGTCGTTCAAAAGCCGTAAAACTTTCATCGGGCGATCCTCCTGAGTGGCGCCGTCAATAGGCAAAAAAATAGTCAGGCGGTTTGGGCGGCCAGGGCCTCTTCCTCGCTGACGGATTCCGGGTCGCACGAACTGAGGCGCGACATTTCTTTGTAGGCATTTAACGTTGAGGCATGGTGGTTTTTAGAGATGGCGATGAACAATTCGGGGTCGCGTTTTTTCAGGGCGTCCAGCAAATCGCTGTGCATGGTGTTGGCGCGCTGGGCGACTTGCAGGAAATACTGGTGCTCCCGCTCAAAAAAACGGACTCGTTGCAGGCGGATCAACGCGTCAAGCTCTTCCAGACGGTCTAAAATCAGCCGGTTGGGGTGGATGTTGAAGATGGTTTGGTGGAACAGGTCGTTCTGCTGAATAACTTCGTGGTACCTGAACTCTCTCATTCTGGCCTGAAGCCCGGTGTTGATGGAATCAAGGAGGCCAAAATCCAGCCGGTCTATGTATTCCATTAAATTGACGCTGACGAACACGCGCAGGGCGTATTGCATTTCCAAAAAGTTGACGAACTCGTCCAGGCTCAGGCTGGGGACGCTCCAGCCGCTGCGGGGGCGGAAAACGACCAGGCTTTCACTGGCCAGCTGGGCCAGGGCTTCCCGCACGGGGGTTTTGCTGGCGTTGAGCTGCCGGGCCAGTTCGTCCACATTGAGGCGGTCGCCGGAGGCGTAGGAGCCGTCCAGAATGCGGGCCTTGAGCTGGTTATAAACATGTGCGCTCACGCTCAGTATTTCCATGAATACCCTCGCCGGATACCGACCAAGCGGTTCGGACTGCCGATTGATCGTATATCGTATCTGATTTTTGTAGGGCTATCGTATCGTATCCGAAACGGCCTGTCAAGCTTTATTGTGAACTTTTAATCAGAAAATTTCCGGGAAACCGGCGAGCCCGGAGGCCGCGGCTTGAAGATAAAGATAATTAAAATCAAATAGTTATGATTTAGTTTCTTATATCGAAATGATGTTGCAATAAAACTTGTCGGCAAAAACTTGGTGCACACTGATAATAGCATGGTTATTGTGCACTGTTAACTTGATATTCTGGGGGCTGAACGGCCTTCATTTCGAAAAAACGCCCTCTCCCCTCCGTCACCCCGGCGAAGGCCGGGGCCCATGCCTTTCTCTTTGACGGACATTGCACCCATCGTCACGTCCCTCCACTGCGTCATTCCTACGGAGGCAGGAATCCATTTCCAGAGCAGTATATTGTTGCCGACCAAGCCCCCCGTTGCGCTCTTCTGCTTCCTCCCCGCCCCCGGTGAGTGGGACAATAAGAGTGTGGAAGACAGCGGGG
>JAITVE010000411.1 GCA_031285975.1 Candidatus Adiutrix sp.
TGGGTTCCTGCGTTTCCGTGTGCCTCTACCACCCCCAGCACCATTTCGGCGGCATGAACCACTATATGCTGCCCAAGGGCGCGGGCGGCGAGCGGAGCGGCAAATACGGCGATTACGCCAACAGTGTGCTGTTGCAATTCATGGAAAGGGCCTGCGGCTCCCTGGCCGGGGTGGAGGCCATGATTTTTGGTGGCGCGAACGTGGTGGGGAACATCGGCAGCGGCGTTCAGATTGGCGAGAAGAACATCGCCCTGGCCCGCGAAATGCTGAAAAAGAACAACATCCGCATCACCAAGGAACAGGTCGGCGGCAATGTCGGCCTGAAACTGCACTATAAGAACTGGGACAACACTATCCAGGTCATCCCCATGAACCCCACCAGCATGGCCACGTCCACCATCGCCAAAGAGGAGACGGGCCGCTTCAGCGCCGTGACCTCAGCGGCGGCCCGGCCCGCCGCGGGGGCAGCCAAACCGGCGGCCGCGCCCGCAGCGGCCAAACCCGCCTTCACCGCCCCGGCGGCCGGGCGCGGCAAAATCAGGGTGCTGATTGTGGACGACTCGGCCATTGTCCGCAACCTTTTGGCCAAGGCCCTGGCCGACGAGGCCGACATCCAGGTCATCGGCCAGGCCCGCGACGCCTTTGAGGCCCGCGAAATGGTGCTGGAACTCGGGCCGGACGTCATCACCCTGGACATCATCATGCCCAAGATGGACGGCGTGACCTTTTTGAAAAAGCTCATGGTCTACCACCCCATCCCGGTCATCATCTGCTCCACCATTGCCAAGAGCGGCAGCCAGGCCGAGCTGCGGTCGGACAAAATCGGGGCCGTGGACGTTATCGACAAGGAGAGCCTGAACCTCTACAACGGCCTGGACACGGTGAAAAAGGTGCTCATCCCCAAAATCCGCGCCGCCGCCAAAACCGTCGTCCACAAAAAGTCCAAGGAAGAAGTGGCCAATATCTGAGCGGCGCACTTCAGAAATCGCAAGGCCCCGGCAGTTTTCTGCCGGGGCCTTTTTATACTGTTATAAGCGGTGCCGTTGTGCGCGGTTTACCTGTTGCGCTGGCGGGCTTCCCAGGCGCGGCGGCGTTCATACCGTTCCCAATGTTCATAGTTGAAACCACGGCTATACTCTTGTGCGGTTCCCGATAAAATCACTGTTTCACTTTCACCACCTCTTACATTGACTTTTCCACCATATACATAGCCACCGGCCCCAACAAAAACATAAAACTCGCCATCCGCAACATTTTTTATGGTGGCGAAGCCATCAGAATCGCACGTTTCAAATCTGGCCTGAAAATCGGGGTCAGCAACAATTCGGCCGACTGTACGATTAAAATCACCACCTGCTTGTTTACCACCTTCTACAGACCCGAAAATAATCTTCGTATATTCTGCAGCTCGCTCGGTGGCAGGAATAAGCTCTACACTCCTACCTGCACAAGTAGCGATCGAACCATCGTTTGGGTCTTTAGTGAAAGCATTCACAATAATTGTATTCCGTCCTGAACGCAACATCCGTTCCATTTGAGTCTTGTCAAGCGGAGTGGTATAGCGAATGGGCGTTGTCTCAACACAGCCAATACACGCTAAAGCTGACACAATCGCCAAAACACAGAGGGCGCACATCTTCTTCATGATTGCTCCTTACTTTGTTGCAGGTATTGCTTCAATCCACTGGCAAACTATATTTGCTTTGCTATTTTACCGATTATCGCAATTTTGTGCCCCGCCGTCAAATAAAATTGCGGGTTTTCAAACGGTCGATGTCGTAGAGCAGTTTGTTGTATTTGGTCATGCGGCACTGGGGGCAGTGGGCGCGGCAGTAGTCGGGGGAGGCGGCCAGGGCGGTTTGGCGGGCCCGCTCGGGGCCCTGCCAGATATCGCGGAAGGCCGAGGCGGTGAGGCCGCCGATGGGCCGGGCCCCGGCTTCGGTGTTCAGGCGGCCGCAGAGCCACACCGCGCCGTCCGCGCCGATAACCGTGGAGAGGCTGTGGGCCAGGCAGGGCCGCCCGTCGTTGCCGCTGGGGGCGTTTTCCTCCAACGCCGCCAGGTTGACGGAAAAATCCGGCGTGGAAAATTTCGTCAGAAAGCCCAAATCGGTGCCACTGACCAGGCCGGGATGATCCACCACCGGGCGAATCTGGAGATAATCGACCTCCAGCGAGCGCAGGGTTAAGACCAATTGCTGCAAATGATCCGGGTCGTCGTTGCGGTTGGTGAGCACATAGCCCACCCCCAGGGTGATGTCAGGGGCCAGTTCGGCCAGGCGGCCCAGATTGGCCAGCACCTGGTCAAAGCCGTCCACGCCCTTGCTTTGCAGGTATTGCCGCCGGTCGGCCGCGTCCAGGCTCACGCGCAGCCATTCCAGGCGGCGGTAGAGGCTGGGGTCGCGGCCCGGCCCGAAAAGCTCAAGCCCATTGGTGATAAGGCCCACGGCCAGCCCATGCTCCAGAGCCGAGCGCAGGGCGGGTTCGAAGAGTTCGGAAATGGTGGGCTCGCCGCCGCCCTCAATGGTCACGCCCCGGGTGCCGCCACGGGCCAGGTCAGCGAAAAGTTTATCAAGAATGTCCAGGCTCATGCGGTCGGGGCAGCGCTGGCGCAGGTCGCGGTCAGAGCACCAGAGGCATTGCTGGTTGCAGCGGTTGGTGAGGGAGAGTTCCACCGACACGGGATAGCTCAGGTCGCGGCTCTCGGGGCCGTTGTCTTTCAAGGCCACCAGCTTTTCCGGGAACAGCAGCACCTTGGACAGCCCCACTTCCGTTGCGCCGCCGCTGCGCCGGGCGGCTTCGGGGCGGGCGGCGAAAAATTCCACCACCGCCCGGTGATCCGGCTCGGGCTGGGCCACCAGGATGGCCTCAATGATTTTTTCGTCCCCGGCGAAATCCACGCAGGCTTTCAGGTCGGGGGCCGGGGGGGACACGGACGGCAGGTGCACGTTGAAATCCCAGGGCCGCCGCAGGAAAAGCCGGGTGCCGCTGTACAGGTCGCCGGGCAGGGCGTACTCCACCAACTCCCGCAGCACGGGCACGGCCATGATTTCCGCGCCCAAGCCGTACACCACCCCCTGGTAATGCCCGTTGGAACTGTAGTCGGCGGACGCGGCCAGGTGCCCGGCCACCAGTTCGTCCAGGGCCCAGGGGTCGATGAGCGGAAAGTTGCCGTTAATGCGCACAATGTGGTCGGCGCCCAAACTTTCGGCAGCCAGGAGCAGCCGCCGCAGCACATCGTGGGGATGCCCGGCCACCACCGGCAGGCCCAGGCCCTCCGCCGCGCGGACGATGCGTTGGTCGGCCCCGGCCTCGCCCACCGCCGCCGCCAGGCCGCTGAGGTTGCGGCACAGGCCCAGCCGCCGCACAATGTGCTCCAGCACGGGCCGCCCCCGCACTTCCGTGAGGGCGCGGTCGGTCAGGAGACCCCCTGGCCTGTCCGGCGAACTGGAACGGGCCAGGATGGCCGCCGCCACCACCGGGCGGTCTGTTTTCGCGGACGCCAAGCTATTCCCGCCCAGCCCGGCGGCCCAGGAAATTCAAGAGAGTGCGGACAGCGAAGCCGGACGCGCCCACCGGGAAGCCGGGCCGCGCCGTGCCCGTGCGCCCCGGCCCGGCGATGTCCAGGTGGGCCCAGGGCGTGGCGGCGGGCACGAATTTCCGCAGGAAGAGGGCCGCGTTGATGGCCCCCCCACGCGGCACCAGCGGGGCGTTGACGCAGTCGGCGGTGTCGCTTTTGAGATTCTTTTCATATGCCTTCAGCAGCGGCAGGGGCCAGATATGTTCGCCCGCGTCCCCGGCGGAGGCCGTGAGCTCGTCCCGCAGGGCCGCGTCGCCGGTGAAGAGCCCGGCGCAGCGGTCGCCCAGGGCCACGGCGCAGGCCCCGGTGAGGGTGGCCACGTCGATGATGGCCGCCGCTTTCATCTCCCCGGCCAGGGCCAGGGCGTCGGCCAGGATGAGGCGGCCTTCGGCGTCGGTGTTGGTGATTTCCACGGTGCGGCCCGAGCGCCCGGCGATAACGTCGCCCACGCGCAGCCCCGCGCCGTCCGGCATGTTCTCGGCCAGGGGCATCACGGCGGTGAGATTCACCGGCAGCTTCAACTGCGCGGCGGCCAGGGTCACGGCCAGCACAGCCGCCGCCCCGGCCATGTCGGTCTTCATGCTGTCGAGGCTGGCGGCGGGTTTGAGGGACATGCCCCCGGAATCAAAAGTGATGCCCTTAC
>JAITVE010000014.1 GCA_031285975.1 Candidatus Adiutrix sp.
CTTCCAGTCTTTGTCGCTTAGATCATGGCGGCGATAGGCAGGTTCCATTTGATTCTCCTTTCAAGTTCAACCTGCTCGCAGTATAACATATTTATAATCTATTGACGGCACTATCTAAGCGGGGTTTAAATTCGAACCCGATAGGGTTGGAATAAACTGAGATTGCGCGATAGCGCAAAGATTGGGCAGAGCCCCATACTTCAAATCTTCGCCGCGAAGCCACCACTCCCCTTCACCACCACTCCCCTTCACCGCCACTCCCCTTCACCGCCAGGCCCCCTTCACCGCCAGGCCCCCAACACCGCCCTGGCGATAGTCACCACATCCACCCGGGCGGCTCCGGCAGCGCGGAGAACCCGGGCCGCCTCGCTGACGGTGGCCCCGGTGGTCAGCACATCGTCAAATAATAACACGGTCGCCCCTCGAAGCTTCGCGGAATCAACCGCCTGAAAACAGCCGCGAATGGCCGTGTGGCGTGCCTTACCCGAGAGAGCCGCCTGGGGTAAATCAACGCCCGCCAGGCGCACGAGAACGCGGTCGTCAATCAGCCGCCGCCAGGGGCGGTAAATGGCCACGGCCAACTCCAAAGCCTGGTTGTAGCCGCGCTCAAACTGACGGCGCTCGGAGAGGGGTATGGGAATGATGATATCCGGGAGTGCCCCCGCCGCCAGCGGCGCGGTCAGCCGCTCCCCGCAGAGGGCGGCCAGGATTTTCACCTGGCTTCGGTCGCCGTGATATTTCAGCCGCGACAGGCACCCAGCCGCCGTCCCGGCATAGGCCAGCGCCGAGCGGGCCGAATGATAGACGGGCGGCTCACGCAGGCAGTCGCCGCACAAACGCTCTGGATTCAAGGTGTGGGGAGAATCAGGGGAAGCCGGGGGGTCGTAATAAAAAGGACGGCCGCAGAGCCCGCAAACGGTTTTGGGCAGGAATTCCAGCCGCTCCCGGCACTCCGGGCAAAAATGAGCCGCCGGATGGCGAAAATCGTCAACCAGCGGCAAACCGCGTGAACACACCGCGCACATGGGCGGGCACAGCAAATCGGCCAGGGCCCGCGCCCAAAGCCGCAGCCGGGAACGCGGCCCTGCCGGAGCCCCGGCAGTCGCAGGCTCCGGGTTCACGGCCTCGGGGGCCATTGGCGGCTATTCCTGCTCCGCCGCCCAGGCGGCTTTGAAGTCGGCCCAGTTGAGGTCGTCGGCCAGCCCCGGACAGGCGGCTTTGGCGTCGTTGAAGGCACTTTCGTCTTTCAGCGGGCCGGGCAAAAAGGGCCAGAGGCGGCAGATGGCCGGTTTCACCGGATGGATGATGCAGCCCGCGCCGCCAGGGTGGCGGAACATGCAATAGCCTTCCAAATCAACCCGCGCTTCCCAGGGCGGTTCGCCGCCGCCCAGGTAGAGCCGCTTCAAATCCGCTAAACTGAGGCGCAGGTAGTCGGCGGCTTCAGCGGCCTCGGCCTCCGTCAGGCGCACCCCGCCTCGGCCATAGCAACAGTCGCCGCACATTGTACAATTGAATACTTCCAATTCCTCGTCAGGCTTCATTATCGTCTCCGAGTCAAATAATTCGCTGGTTGTTGCTGAGGCTGGGCTGGCCGGTGCCTTCTAGCACGCTGCTCCACAAAACGCCGTGGGGGTCGATTTTTTTGCGCTGACGGATGGCCATGGCAATGGGCACGTGGACGAAGTGGTCGTTCCACTGGCCGATCAAGAGGTCGGTCTTCCCGGCCATGGCCGCGTGCACCGCTTTCTGCCCCAGGAAGGTGCAGTAAATGTGGTCGCTGGCGTTGGCCGGGGCGCTGCGGATGATGTAGCTGGGGTCGATGTATTTCAAGTTCAGCTCTTTTTTCCCGGCCTTGAAATAAGCCCGGATGCTGTCCGCCAAAAACACGCCGATATCCTTGTGGAGGACGTTGCCCGAAGCGTCGGTGGTTTGGCCGCTGTCCTTGAAAAATTTCTGCCCGGCCCCCTCGGCCACCACAATCACCGCGTGGCCGCGCCGGTTCAGGCGTTTTTCCAAGTGCTGCAAGAGGCCGCCGGGGCCTTCCAAATCAAAATCAATTTCAGGGATGAGCACGTAGTTGGCCTCGCTCTGAGCCAGGGCGGCGGTGGCGGCGATGAAGCCCGAGTCGCGGCCCATCAGCTTCACCAGCCCCACGCCGTGGGGGGCGCCGATGGCCTCGGTGTGGGCGCTGCGGATAACGTCTGAAGCCACGGCCACGGCGGTTTCAAAGCCGAAAGAACGTTCCACCATGCTGATATCATTATCAATAGTTTTGGGCACGCCCACCACGCCCAGCTTCAGGCCACGCTTCTTGACCTCTTCGGCCACGGCATGGGCCCCCTTCAGGGTGCCGTCCCCGCCGATGCAGAACAGGATGTTGATGTTGAGGCGTTCCAGGGAATCCACCAACTCCTCCGAGGTCATGCCGCCCCGTGACGACCCCAGGATGGTGCCGCCGAACTCGTGAATATGCGAGACTTCCTGCGGATTGAGCGTCACCAGTTCGTGGCCGTAGTCCGGCATAAGCCCCTGATAGCCATACTTGATGCCCAGGATATTATTCACCCCGTAGCGGTAATGGAGCGTCAGCACCAGCGCCCGGATAACATCGTTCAGCCCTGGGCACAGGCCCCCGGCGGTGAGGATGGCCGCCCGCACTTTGGAGGTGTCGAAATAGATTTGCCGCCGCGCCCCGGCCTCTTCAAAGCTGCCGGGCTGCTTGCCGGAGGACACGATGTCGGTCAGCGCTTTGGTGCTCACGTCCACCAGAATACGGCTGTCGTCTTCGGTGAAGGAATCCCAGGGGGTGGCCTCGGCGGGCCCGTGGGCCGAGAAGCCCAAAAGGGGCGAGTTGATTTTGGGCTCGCCGAGGGTGTCGATGTGTAAATTATCGGAGGGTTCGGTGAGAACGGAGTTTTTTTTGCTGGCGGTCATGAAGCTTCTCCATACCGGCGGATATGAGCGGAATGCGCTCACGGTTATTGTAAGATATCCCATCGTTCAAAGCAAATGTATTGTGGCTGCGCGGCGAAGATTTGAAGTCTGAGGCTGCAGGCTGCGCCCCTGGAACTCAGCCAACGCCTTGGGGAAAACCGCCAAAACGGCTCGACAGCCCCGCCGCCAAAATCACCGCCCCGCCTCAATCCGCCCCCGCATCATGGCCAACCTCAACGACTATTCATAGAAAAAACATATTTCTATTATAGTTATTGGCAATGTATGGTCAAGGTTTATTGCTTATTGTTTAGATATGAACTTCCGCAATCTTCCCGTTCTGCCCCTCTTGTCGAAAACCCCTATTTTGTGCTATATTGATAGGCAACAGGTGAGGTGATAACGTGAGCGACGAAAGCAAAAAACCAGAGGCGTTTTCCCCGAAAACACCGTCTTTCACCCCCTTCTGGGGGCTGGATCTGGCCCGGGAATTGGGTTCCCTTGATTCACGCCTGGGGCGGGTGGAAAACGATATCCAAAAAATGGATGCCAAGATAGATGTGGTTGAATATCGGCTGACCGCCAAAATCGAAGCGGTGGACGCACGGGTCGATAAATGCCTGGTGGCCATCAACCGCCTGGATGAGCGAATGGTCGCAATGGAAAAGCGTTTTGACGACCGCTTGACGGCTATTTCCAAAACTACGCACACTTTTGGGGCCGCCGTTTTGGCGGCGGTGCTGGCCGGAATCATTTTGCAGTATTTTCCCCGATAATTTCATCTCCATTAGAAGCAGAAGGAAGGCCTCATGAAGAAGTTGCTGATTGCCTTGATTTTGGTCGTTGGGCTGGCTATGGCCCCGGTTTCTTTGGCGCATTCCGGGCGGACGGACAAAGAGGGCTGCCACATTGATAAATCGACCGGGACGCGGCATTGCCATTGACCGGCTGCGGCGGGGCGAAGCACAATGATACGGCACCTTGTGATGTGGAACCCTAAAGACGGCTTCAGCAATGAACAGAAGCGCGAAAATGCCCGCACAATCAAAGCCGAACTGGAAGCTCTCCGGGCCGTCATTCCCGGCATTATTTCGCTGGAAGTGCTCATCGACACCCTGCCCACAGGTGACTGCGACATTGTGCTCAACAGTTTGTTTGCCAGCGAAGAAGCCCTGGCCGCCTATCAGGTTCACCCGGAACATGTCCGCGTGAGCCAATATGTGAGCACGGTTTTGCAAAACCGCACCTGCGCTGATTATCTTGAGCGATGAGGGGGCAGGGCAAGAGTATTATAATAAGGCATAAGAGTGGTCAATTTGCTATAATTTGTATTCTCAGCAAAGGAGGATACAAGATGGCGGATTTTATAGGGCATTTTTCGATAATCCCCGATCC
>JAITVE010000084.1 GCA_031285975.1 Candidatus Adiutrix sp.
CGCCGTCAAGCAGCTCAGCGAAGAGTATTACGCGCTGGCCAAAAAACTGAAGCCCGAGGAAATGGTCTGGCTGAGCCAAAAAGAGCCGGTGGTTTTTCAGCGCGACGGCGTGAATTATCTCATCGAACCCGCCGTTGAGTGATGTTTCCCGGCCAAGCAAAAAGCGAAGCCGCCCCATTGATGACGATGGGGCGGCTTTTTGCGTTTCACAGGTTTTTCATCACGCTATGACACATCCTCCGGCTGCATCCCTGGCAACTGCTTTCGATTTTCCATCACATTGACCGGGGATAATGAATTAAGGAATAGCATTTGGCCACGGCGCCGCTGTGGTTGACATAGGCGTGGGGGGTGTCGGCGTCAAACAGCAGGGAGTCGCCCTTGGCGAGCTCGAAGTGTTTGTCGTTGACGGTGATGGTGAAGCAGCCTTCGTAGACCATGATGTATTCCACCATGCCCCGGTCGTGGCTGTCAGAGGCGTAGCTGGCGCCGGGCTGAAACTCCAGGTGATAGACCTCGAAATTGCGGGTGTGGTCGCATTCGAAGATCATGGAGATATCCGCCGGTTTGGCGTGGAGGGTGCGCCAGTCCTTTTCCTCTACCATTTGGCAGGTGCGGCCTTGCTCGTGGATGAGGTGCGAGATGGATATTTTCAGGCCGGTGATGATTTTCCACAGCACGGTGATGGTGGGGTTGCTGGTGCCGCGCTCAATTTCCCCCAGCATACTTTTGCTGACCCCGGTGAGGTCGGCCAAGTCCTGCAGGGTCATCCGCCGTTCCTTGCGGATGGACTGGAGGTTGGCGGCGATGATTTCGGTGATGATTTCCATAAATTTCCTAACTCTTATAGTTTATTTATAAATATTATATGCCGCCCAAAAAAACAAGATATTGACTTTTTAGGGGCTGAGTGTTATGATAGCACAAAATTTAAAATTATACCGCCGAAAATGGATCGGCAGTACGGTAATCAGGCGGCACGGGTTGCCGGACGATTGGGACGAGCCAGAGGTCTTTTTTACGCTTTGTTGGTTCTTCCAACAGTGTATGCACTTTGTATGCTATGTTGGAATTTTGTGCGATATAACACAAATGTGGCCGCCTCGGGGCTCGGGCTCCGTTTCGCCGCCGCCGTAGAGAAAGGGATATTACGATGATCCGCATTGACGGCAACTCGCTCACTTTGGATGAAGTCATGGCCGTGGCCCGCTTTGGGAAAAAGGTGACTATCGACGACCAGGCCAGGGAAAACGTGCGCCGGTCGCGGCGGTATATCGACCAGCTCGTGGACGAGGAGCGGGTGGTCTACGGCATCACCACGGGTTTCGGCAAATTCAGCGACGTGCACATCTCCCGCGAGGAAACCGAGCTGCTGCAAAAGAACCTGATTATGAGCCACAGTTGCGGCACCGGCCCCCTGTTTTCAGAGGAAACCGTGCGGGCCATCATGCTGCTCAGGGCCAACGCCCTCAGCAAAGGCTTTTCCGGGATTCGGCTGGAGACGCTGGACGCGCTGGTTGACCTCATCAATCACCGCGTCCATCCGGCCATCCCCGAAAAAGGCTCCCTGGGGGCCAGCGGCGACTTGGCCCCCCTGGCCCACATGGTTCTGCCGCTTTTGGGGCTGGGCGAGGCCTGGTATGAAGGCACACTGATGGACGGCGCGGAAGCCCTGGCCAAGGCCGGCTTGAAGCCCATCGTCCTGACCTCCAAAGAAGGGCTGGCGCTCATCAACGGCACCCAGGTGCTCACCGCCGTGGGGGCCGTCACCGCCTATGACGCGAAAAAGCTCATGACCCTGTGCGACATTGCCGCCGCCCTGACCGGCGAGGCCCTCACCTGCATCACCGACGCGTTCAGGCCTGAACTTCACAGCATCCGCCCGCACCGGGGCCAGGTCAACACCGCCGCCAATTTGCTGAAAATTTTTGGCGGCAGCCGCCGCACCACCCGCCAGGGCCAGGTGCGGGTGCAGGACGCCTACTCCCTGCGCTGCGTTCCGCAGATTCACGGGGCGGGCAAGGACGCGCTGGAATTCGTGCTGGAAAAAATCGCCATTGAAATCAACGCCGTCACCGACAACCCCATCATTCTGCCCGACCTCGACCTGGCCATTTCCGGCGGCAATTTCCACGGCCAGCCCATGGCCCTGCCCTTCGACTTTTTGGGCATCGCCCTGGCCGAGCAGGCCAGCGTGGCCGAGCGCCGCATCGAGCGTTTGGTCAACCCGCAACTGAGCGGGCTCCCGGCCTTTTTGACGGCCAACGGCGGGCTCAATTCCGGCTTCATGATCGCCCAGTACGCGGCGGCCGCCCTGGTCTCTGAAAACAAAGTTCTGGCCCACCCGGCCAGCGTGGATTCCATCCCCTCCTCGGCCAACCAGGAGGATCACGTGAGCATGGGCACCATCGCCGCCCGCAAGGCCCGCGACATTTACGACAACGCCGCCCGGGTCGTGGCCATTGAACTGGTGGCCGCCGCCCAGGGCGTGGAACTGGAAGACCCAGACCTGAAGGGCCGCCCCCTGGGGGCCGGAACCCGCGCCGCCTATGACTGCGTGCGCGCCGCGGTGGAGCCCCTGCAAAAAGACCGGGTGATGTACAAGGATTTCGACCGGGTGCTGGCCCTGGTCAAAAGCGGCGAGATAGTTGACGCTGTGGAAAAAGTTTTGGGCCCCCTACATTAATTTTCTCAGGAGGGAAAAAATGCTGACCAACCCCGTATTAATTTCAGTTGTGGTGATGTGCCTGTTGTGCCTGTTCAAGGTCAACGTGCTTTTGGCCATCATGATTTCGGCCGTGGTGGCCGGTTTGACGGCCGGGTTTTCCCTGAGCGCCACCATGGGCCATTTGATCGGCGGCATGGGCGGGCAGTCCGAAACCGCCTTGAGCTACATTCTCCTGGGCGCGCTGGCCGTGGGCATTTCCCAGACCGGCCTGGCCACCATTCTGGCGCGCAAAGTGGAAAAGATTGTGGGCCGCAGCGGCAAGCTGTTCCTGGTGGTCATCGCGGCCATCGCCTGCTGCTCGCAGAACATCGTGCCCATCCACATCGCCTTCATCCCCATCCTCATTCCGCCCCTGCTGTCGATTATGAACGACCTGAAAATCGACCGCCGGGCCGCGGCCTGCGCCCTGACCTTCGGCTTGAAGGCTCCGTACATCGCCATTCCGGCCGGTTTCGGCCTCATCTTCCAGGGCATCATCGTGAAAAGCCTCACGGACAACGGCATGATGGTCGATCCCGAATTCCAGGCCTGGAAGTATATGGTCATCCCGGCCCTGGGCATGGTCTGCGGCCTGTTCATAGCCATTTTCGTCAGTTACCGCAAGCCCCGCAGCTATGAAACCCGCGAAGTGAACCTGGGCGACGCCGCCGGCGAAGTCACCGACCACTTCACCATGCAGCACCTGGGCGCGGGCCTGGGCGCCGTCAGCGCTTTCGGCGTGCAGCTGGCCACGGGCTCGCTCCCGCTGGGCGCGCTGTGCGGCCTGATTATCATGGTGGCCTTCAAGGCCGTGCCCTTCCTCCAGATGGACGGCACCATGAACAACGGCATCAGGCTGATGGGCTTCATCGCCTTCGTCATGCTGGTGGCTTCCGGCTTCGGCAACGTCATCCGCGAGACCGGCGGGGTCGCCGCCATCGTCGAGGGCTCGGCGGCCGTCGTGGGCGGCAGCAAGTTCGCGGCGGCTTTCATCATGCTGCTGATCGGCCTCCTGGTCACCATGGGCATCGGCACCTCCTTCGGCACCATTCCCATCATCGCCACCATCTACGTGCCGCTGTGCGCGCACCTGGGCTTCTCCGTGGCGGCCACGGCCATTTTGGTGGGCGTGGCGGGCGCGCTGGGCGACGCCGGTTCCCCGGCTTCGGACTCCACCCTCGGGCCCACCGCCGGTCTCAACGCCGACGGCCAGCACAACCACATTTGGGACACCTGCGTCCCCACCTTCCTGCACTACAACATTCCCCTGATTATCTTCGGCACGATTGCCTCGCTCCTGGTATAATCAGAAATACAGGGTGCACAGGGACTCCGCCTTTCATCCCCCCGGATGGGGGGCGGAGTTTCGGCTTATGTCGGGGACGATTGAGGTGGATACTATGGAAATAAAATTCGTAAAATTGAGCCCGACGCAGAACATGACCGTGCTGGCGGAGGATATCGTCCCCCGCGAACGGCACCGCGAAGTCGCCGAGCGGCTCATGGCCTATGACGGGGTGTTCGGCGAGCAGGTGGGCTTTGTGGAAAAACCCCGGAACCCGGCGGCCTGGGCCCGGCTCCAGATGATGGGCGGGGAGTTCTGCGGCAACGCTTCCATGGCCCTGGCCGCGCTGCTGGCCTGGGACAGGGGGCTGTCGGCGGGACAGCGCGTCGAGGCGCTTTTGGAAGTCTCCGGCGCGGAAGATTTACTCTCTGTGGACGTGCTGCTGAAGGACGGCGCGGCTGCCTGCGCCGTGGAAATGCCGCTCCCGGAAAGCATTGAGGAGTTGACGCTTTCTTTGGACGGCCAGGACTGCCAGGTGGCGGTGGTG
>JAITVE010000128.1 GCA_031285975.1 Candidatus Adiutrix sp.
AGCATGTCTTCGGCGCGGGTGACGGCCACGTACATCAGCCGCCGTTCCTCTTCCACCTCAGCCGCCGAACGGGCCGCGTAGGAAGCCGGGAAGCGGCCCTCCACGGCGGAGAGCAGGAAAACGGTTTTCCACTCCAGCCCCTTGGCCGAGTGCACGGTGGAAAGGGTCAGGCCGTGGTGCTTTTCCTCGGGGTCAACCCGCTTCTGGTTGGGCGGGTCAAGGGTCATGTCGTCGAGGAAAGCGCGCAGATTGTCGCGGCCCTCGGCCATGCGCAGAAGCTCTTTGAGGTCGCTCTGGCGGTCGGGCCAGTCGTCGGGGTAGAGGTCGCGCAAGAGGGGCAGGTAGAAATCAGCGGCGGCGCGGGCCCGGTCAGCCAGTTCCTCACCCTCCCCGGCCACCTCGGCCAGGAGTTTGGCCAGGGGGATGATGGTGGTCTTCACCTTGCCCTTCAAGGGGGCTGAGGCCAGGTCGCACAGCCGCTCACGGCGGCCCCCCGCCCAGGCGGCGATGTCTTCCGCGCCTTTGGCCCCGATGCCCTCCACCATGCCCAGCACCCGGCGCAGACTCACCCCGTCGGCGGGGTTGGCGGCCACGCGCAGAAAAGCGAGATAGTCCTTGATGTGGGCCGCTTCCAGGAATTTTCGGCCGCCGTATTTGGTGTAGGGGATGCGGCGGCGGACGAGCTCCACTTCCAGGTCAAAGGAGTGGGAGGCGGCCCGGAAGAGCACAGCCACATCCTTGAGGTCGCCGCCCTCGGCAATGAAATTTTCGATGTTGGCCGCCACCCAGCCCGCTTCGTCGGTCAAGTCCTGCACGGCCACCAGGCGGGGGGCGGGGCCGGGGCCGCGCACGGCCTTCAGGGTTTTGTCGTACTTTTCCCTGGCCTGGGCGATGAGGTGGTTGGCCAGGGTGACGATGGGCTCCTGGCTGCGGTAATTTTCCTCAAGCTTCAAAATGTGGGTGCCGGGGAAAATTTCGGGGAAATCCATAATATTGCGGAAACTGGCTCCCCGGAAGGCGTAGATGGACTGGGCGTCGTCGCCCACGGCGGTCACGCGCAGGTGGTCGCGGCCCAGAAGGTGGGTCAGGCGGGCCTGAATGGGGTTGGTGTCCTGGTACTCGTCCACGAGAATATAGTCATAGCGCCCGGCCAAACGGCGGCGCAAATCTTCGTGGTCGCGCAGGATGATTTCCAGGCCCACCAGGAGGTCGTCAAAATCCATCAGGGCGTTCTGAATTTTATGCTCGCGGTAGAGCTGCCCGATTTTGTCGATGATAGCGGCGTATTCAATGAAGTGGGGGAAGCCGTCGGCAATGGTTTCCAGAAGCGGCCTGTCCTTGTTGATGGCCTGGCTCAGCATGTTCAGCAGCGCGCCCTTTTGGGGAAACCGCTTGTGCTTCTTGGCTTCCGGCAGTTCGCCCCGGATGCGGGAGATGAGGCTCTCCGCGTCGTCCTGATCCATAATGCTGAACCCGGCGGGGTAGCCCAAGAGGTGAGCGTGGGGCCGCAACAGGCTGTTGGCCAGGCCGTGGAAAGTGCCCCCGGCCACCTGCGCGGCCTTGCGGCCCACCAGGGCCGTGGCCCGGCCGATCATTTCCTGCGCGGCCTTGCGGGTGAAGGTGAGCAGCAGAATGGCCTGGGGGGGGACGCCCTTATCCACCAGATAGGCCACCCGGTGCACCAGGGTGCGCGTTTTGCCGCTGCCCGCCCCGGCCACAATCAACAGCGGCCCGCCCTCGTAGGTGGCCGCCGCCAGTTGGGAGGGGTTGAGGCGCGAGGCCAAATCCAGCGTGCCGCATTCCGGCTCCCGCGCTTCGGGGGGGGCGAAGCCGCCCCGCTCTTCGAGTTCGTCGAAAAAACTCATGCCCGCACCGCGTTCAGGGTGCGAACCACGGCCTCGGCCAGGCTGTCCACCGTGGCCCGCTCCGCCTCCGCAACCACTTGGAACCCAAGTTCCACAGCGGTTTTGGTGGTGATGGGGCCGATGGAAACGGCCCGGAATTTTTGCCGCTCTTCCATGGGCAAAATCTCGGCCAGCCCGGCGGCGGTGGAGGAACTGGTGAAGGTGACCGCGTCCGGCACACCCGGCAAGGGTTCGGCCCAGTGCGGGTGCACGGTGCGGTAGACGGGCACGTCCAGCACCGTGGCCCCGGCGGCGGCCAGGCCTTGCGGCAGAACGTCCCGGCCGTCCTGAGCGCGGGGCAGGATTATCCCCTGGCCTTCAACGCCTTGACCCGTAAGGGCTGCCAAAAGAGACTCGGCCACGTATTTTTCAGGCACGAGGTCGGCCTTGAGGCCAAAGGCTTTCAGGGCCTCGGCCGTGCCGGGGCCGACCACGGCGATTTTCAGACCGGCCAGGGCGCGTGCGTCACGCCCGCTGTCAAAAAGATTCCTCAGAAAAAGCGTTGCGCCGTTGGGGATGGTGAAAACCAGCCAGCGGTAGTCGGCCAAAGTCTCGAAGGCGCGGCGGAGGCCGCTGTGATCGGCCAGGGGCTCAATGGCAATGGTGGGGCGCTCCCAGACTTCGGCCCCCAGTTCGCCCAAAATTTCCGCCAGGCGGCTGGCCTGTTCCCGGCTGCGGGTGACCAGCACGCGGCGGCCAAAGAGGGGCCGGGTTTCGAACCAGTTCAATTGGCCGCGCAAACTCACCACGCCCCCGGTCACGAACAGGGCCGGGGGGCCAATCTGGGCTTCCTCGGCCTTTTGCGGCAGGTCGGCTAGGGTGGCGGTGAGGGTGCGCTGGCGGCTGGTGGTGCCCCATTGAACGAGGGCCGCCGGGGTGTCGGCGGCGCGCCCGGCCTCAATAAGTTTTTTGCAAATGTGGTCGAGATTGCGCACGCCCATGACCATCGAGAGAGTGCCCATGCGGGCCAGGGCCTTCCAGTCGTGGGCGGACTCGCCTTTGTCGGGCCGCTCATGGCCAGTGACCAAGGCGGCCTGGGAGCTAAAGTCCCGGTGGGTCAAAGGGATACCCGCGTAGGCGGCGGCGGCCACGGTGGAGCTGATGCCCGGCGTGACCTCAAAAGGCACCCCGGCCTGGCGCAGTTCCTGGGCTTCCTCGCCCCCCCGGCCAAAAATGTAGGGGTCGCCGCCTTTCAGGCGCACCACCACCCGCCCGGCGCGGGCTTCCTCAATGAGAATGGCATTGATTTCGTCCTGGCTTTTGGCGTGATTGCCGCTCATTTTGCCGACATACACGCGGCGGCAGCTTTCCGGGGCCAGGTTCAGAATCCGGGGCGAGGCCAGGTAGTCATACACCAGCACCTCGGCCCGCCGGAGCAACTCCGCGCCCCGCACCGTCAAAAGGCCCGGATCACCGGGCCCCGCCCCCACCAAATACACAATGCCAGCCCCAGAGGGGCCTTTCGCCGCCGCAGCCGCAGTGACTTCCAAACGGCTCGGCCGAGTATCAACATGATCGCGCTCACACATAATTACAACGCCTTCATAATATCTTCGCCGCCCCGCGCCAGCAGTTCTTCAGCCAGCGACCGGCCGAGAGCGGCGGCCTCTTCCGGGCTGTCCAAGGTTTGGACTTTTTGACCGCGAACGAGTTTTTGCCCGTCAAGGGAGGCAATCAGCCCTTCCAGAGTCATAAGCCCGCCAGCCAAAACGCCCAAAGCGGCCACCGGCAATTGGCAGCCAGTGCCCAGGCGGGCCAGGAAACCCCGCTCCGCCGCCAGGGCCAACGCCGTGGGACGGTGAGTCAGCGGGGCGATGATATCCAAAACCCGTTTATCGGCCAGGCGCACTTCCAGGGCCAGAATGCCCTGCCCCGCTGCCGGAAGCATCACTTCGGGCTCCAGCACCACGGCCCCCGGCGGGGAAACCCCCAGGCGTTTCAGCCCGGAGGCCGCCAGGATGGTGGCCTCGAATTCAGCCTGAATCTTTTCCAGCCGGGTGCCCACATTGCCGCGAATGGGCGCGATGCGCAGGTCAGGCCGGGCAGCCAAAAGCTGGGCCTGGCGGCGCAGGCCGGAGGTGCCCACTTTGGCCCCCTGGGGCAACTCAGCCAGGCTGTGGCCGTGGCGGCTGATCAGCACGTCGCGGCAGTCGGCCCGCTCGGGCACGGCCCCCAGGCCCAGGCCCTCCGGCAGTTCGGCGGGCAAATCTTTGGCGCTGTGGACAGCCAGGTCAATGTCCCCGGCCAGCAGGGCTTCTTCGATTTCCTTGACGAACAGGCCCTTGCCGCCGATGTCGGCCAGGGCCACGTCGCGCCGCCTATCGCCGGTGGTTTTGATGGCCACAATTTCCGTGGCCAGGCCGGGGTTCAGGGCTTCCAGTTCCCGCGCCGCCAAGCCGGTTTGGGCCAGGGAAAGCGGGCTGCCGCGCGCGCCTATTTTCAAAAAAGTCATCCGCACAACCTCAACAGCCGCAGGTGGCGCAATTGGTGGCCGCGCAGCCCGAGCAGCCCCCGCCCCCGGCGGAGGCCGAGACTGTGGAGCCGTCCGCGCCCCGGGAGACGAAACTGGCCGCGCTCATGAGCTTTTGGCAGTCCGGCTCCCCGCAGGCCGGGCAGGTGATTTTTTCGCTGCGGCTCAGGACGAGTTCCTCAAAGTCCTTACCGCAGCCGTTGCAGTGGAATTCGTAAATGGGCATTTTTCCCTCAATAACCGCAGTCTTCGCCGATGAGCACCACGCTGATGCGGCCCACCGGGCGGGAGCGGTCGATGACGGTGAAATAGTTGCAGATGCTGGCCTCCAACTGGCAGTCGTGGCAGTGGCCGCTCTTGACGCAGGGGGTGGGCAGGCTCAAACGCTGGCTGTTCATGGGCGAGGCCGTCTGGCGGGCCCGCTTCCAGGCCTCTTCCGGGCTGTCGGCCACCTTGTTCAGGCTAATGCCCAGAATCACCTTTTTGGGCCCGAAAATCATAGAGGCCACCCGGTTGCCCGTGCCGTCGATGTTGTAGAGGCGGCCCTCGCTGTCCACGGCGTTGGCGCTGGCCAGCATGGCCTCGGCGGTGAAAACGCGGGCCATGTAGTTCCAAAAATCATCCGGCCCCAGCACGCCCTTCTGCCCGGCGTGATCCACCAGTTCCCGGCCGCTGGCCCTGAGGTGGGCGAACACGCCGATCTGGTTCATGGTCTGGCTGCCCAAAAGGCCGATGGCGCCAGTGGCGGGCACCTGTTCCAGAATGGCCTTTTTGGCCTCCTCGGCCGTGGGGGCGTAAGCGACCTGAAAGCCGCGCTTCTCCATCTTCTTCATCAGCCGCCCGGCCTTGCACTGCAAGTGCCAGGCTTTGATTTCCATGTCGTTCATCTCTATTTCTCCAATCCTCAGTGTTCCAGAACCAGAGACATCAGCAAGGGGAACATGATCTCGTGATGTCCGATGAAATAAAAGCCCCGGCCCCCCTCCTGGGTGGGCCGCCCCACCACATTGACCGAAGGGCGGTAGTGGCGGATAAAATCCATATTAATAGTGGTCAGATCGTCCACCGTGTGCCCCAGATTCCGCACCAGCGTCAAGGCCTTGAGAAAAACTTCCGGCAGAATGACCGCCGAGCCGAGATTGATGAACACCCCGCCCTCCAGGGCCGCCACCAGGCGGCAGAAGGTGTGGAAATCGTTCATGGTGGCCGCGCCCAGGGCGGCCCCGTCGGCCTCGGGGTGGATGTTATACACGTCCGTGCCGATGGCCGCGTGGATGGTCATGGGCTTCCCCAGCCGGGCGGCGGCGGCCAGCACGCTGTACCGCACATGGGGCGGGCGGATATCCATCAGGGCCTGGCCCATCTGGCGGCCCAGGCCGCTGCCGGTGATGGCGGCCAGTTGGGCGGCTTTGTTAATTAATTCGCCGGTTTGGGCCGTGACCCCAAAGCTCCCGGAGCCCAAAGTGGCCCCCACGTCTTCAGAGGTGGCCCCCACCAGGGCCGCTTCGGCATCGTGCACCATCACCGAGCCGTTGGCCGCCAGGCCGTCAATGAGCCCCCGCTCCATCAGCCCGATAATGACCGGCCCCAGGCCGACCTTAATAACGTGCCCCCCCAGCCCCAAAATAACCGGCTTTCCGGCCTTTTTCGCCGTGGCGATGCGCCCGGCGGCCTCCCGCAGATCGGCGGCGGCCAGAATATTCGGCAAGCCCTGAAAAAATTCGCTCAGGGAAGCGTTGTCCTTGAGCGGCTTGGCGAAGTCACTCACTTTGACTTTGGAGTGGCGGCCGTCAAGGTTCGTGGTGCGGACAGCCTGAAAATCCAGTTCCGGCAGTTTCATGGTTATTTATCCAACTCACCCGGCGCGTCAAACAGCAGATGATCCACCAGTTGGCAGAGGGTGTGGCCATACAGCAGATGGAGTTCCTGAATCCTGGGGGTCTCGGGCACCGGGGCGGTGAGCGCCATGTCCAACTCCAGCCCCTCCGGGACGGTGGGCCCGCACATCAAGAGGCAGCGCCCCCCGGCCGCCTTGGCCGCCTCGAAACCCTTGAGCACGTTGGGCGAACGGCCGCTGGTGGACAGGCCCCACAGCACGTCGCCGGGCTTCATCAGGGCCTGCGCCTGGCGGGCGAAAATTTGTTCGAAACCATAATCATTGCCCACCGCCGTTAAAATGGAGGTATCCGTGGTCAGGGCCACGGTGGGCAGACCGGGCCGTTCCATCAAAAACCGCCCCACGAATTCCGCCGCAAAGTGCTGGGCCTGGGAGGCGCTGCCCCCGTTCCCGCAAATATATATAACCCCGCCGTCGGCCAGGGTTTTGGCCAGCATCCGGGCCGCGGCGGCCAGCGGCTCGGCCGGAGCCAGGGCGATGCTTTTGGCGCAGTCTTCAATGGCCCGCCGGGCCAGGGCAATAGGCATGGTGTTCCCCTCGAATCAATCAGCTGAAAAGCGGACGCCTTCCGCAATCGTTTATTATATAGTGAATTGCATTTGAATGCCAGCCCCTTTTGACGAAGAGCGCGGGCAACCTCATTTGGAAAACTCTCTCTGCCCCACCTCGTCATTCCGGCGGAGGCCGGAACCCATGCCTTGCTCTTGGCGGCGTATTGCATCCCCACCCCGCCCCTCACCGCGTCATTCCTGCGGAGGCAGGAATCCACTTCCAGGGGAGTATGATTTGCTGACCAAGCCGCTTACCGGCACTCTTCTTTTCTTCCACCTCAATGTGATGCGGAAGCGTAGAAGATAGAGGATGCCGACCAGTTGCTCTACTGGAAATGGATTCCGGCCTCCGCCGGAATGACGAGGCAGGGGGGGGCGGCGGGGGCAATAAGCGGCATAGATGGCGGCACCAAGAGAAAGGCATGGATACCGGCCTTCGCCGGTATGACGAGGTGGGAGCGGCTGGGGATGCTGTACGGCACAAAGAGAAAGGTATAGGCCCCGGCCTTCGCCGGGGTGACGGCGGAGATGGACAGAAACCAACATTTCTCATTATACATATTACAGAGTAGAAAAAAAGGGCGAGGCGGGGTATAATGCTCCTGTTGCCCGGAAATTACGGTTCTGGAGCAGCGGGGGCGGCCCGCGCCGTCCCCCGAGAAAAGATGGTATGCAAGCGTCCCACGGGGCGCGGAATATGGAGGCCGCCCGTGCCCGGCGCTGCGGATAATTCTCTACTGATTACCCTGGGGCAGACTATCAGCTTTGTCACTTGGGTGTATGTGCTGCTGATCGTCCTGCGGGTGCTGTTGACCTGGGTGAACCCCAACCCCTACAGCCCGTTCATGCGCTTTCTGGCCAAAGCCGCCGACCCGGCCCTCAACCTGGGCCGCCGCCTGGCCCCCCTCACCCTGGGCGGCCTCGACTTTTCCCCCATCCTGGTCATTATCCTGATACAGCTGGGCGGGATGGTGCTCGGGGAATGGTGCGTGCAGGTCGGCCTGGGGAGGCCAATGACGGTGATTCTGCCGCTGTTGGCCCTGAACCTCATCCGCCTTTTGGACTCCCTGGCCTGGATGCTGATGGTCATTATGGCCGCGCGGCTGATTCTGTCCGTGGTCTACGCCTCGCCCTACAATATTTTGGTGCGGATCATCTACGGCCTGTCCGAGCCCCTTCTGGCCCCCCTGCGCCGCTACTTTCCCGCCGGGCCGGGCGGGTTGGATTTGCGGGCCCTGGTCTGCCTGGTCATCGTCCTGTTAGTTCGGCTGGTGCTCCTCGATTCCCTGAGCCGGGCGGTGGTCGGCTGGATGCTGTAGTGGCCGCTTCCCTAAAAATTCTGCTCACCCCCAGGGCCGGAACCGACGCGCTGGTGGGGATGCAGGGCGACGAACTAAAAATACGCATCGCCGCCCCGCCGGTGGACGGGGCCGCTAACCAGGCCTTATTAAAATTTCTGGCCAAGTTGCTGGGGCTGGGCTCTGGCGACCTGCGCCTCACGGCCGGGCAGACTGGCCGCCGCAAAATCGTGAAAATAGAGGCCCTGAGCGACGACGAGCTCTGGAGCCGCATCAACGCACACTTGAAATGAGGAACTATCATGATTTTTTATGACAAGGGCAAAGCGGAAAACACCCGTGAAAACGTGGGCGTCATCAAAGGGAAAATCGTGGGGCGGCACCCCTTCACGGGCGATGCCCGGCCCGAAAGCACGGCCTTCAAAATGATCGGCGAAATGACCCTCTCCCCCGGCGCGTCCATCGCCTTTCACGTGCATGAAGCCGACGAGGAAATTTACATCATCACCGCCGGTAAAGGCGTCTACACCGACACCGACAAAAAAGAATACCCCGTGGCCGTGGGCGACATCACCCTGGCCCGCCGGGGCGAGGGCCACGCCCTGGCCAACACCGGCGACGGCGTTTTGAGCTTCACCGCCGTCATCGCCGAATAAGGCCATGCAACTCCGTCACCCCGGCGAAGGCCGGGGCGGCGGCCTGTCTATATTTTAAGAGAACAAGTGAGAACCGGCATGTCCCAGATACCCGAGGGCGTTTATTCGGAAACCAAGGTGCAGAAAATCGGCACCATGAGCACCAGCCGCACCCAGACCATTGTGGATTATTACAAATGTACCCGGCTGGACGAAAACACCATGAGCGTCCAGATTTTGGACATGTACGGCGACCCCATGCCGCTATTGGAAAAGGTGTCGATGGAGGCCTTCCTCAAGCGCTTCACTTACGAGCCGGACAAATTCCAGAAGCGCAGCAGCCCCAACGACCTGGCGGCGGAAAAAGCCATTGCCAACGCCGAGCACCACGCGGCCCGCAAGGAATATTTCAGCGCCGAGTACGAATATTCCAAAGCCCTGAAGCTGGACGAGGAAAACGTGCGGGCCAGCTTCGGCCTGGGCCGGGTGTATGTGGAGACCGGGGAATTGGAAAAAGCCGCCAAAGTGTTCGGCTCCCTGGCCAAGCAGGACAATGTATTGTCGCCGGAAAACAAGTATATTTTCAACGAGTTGGGCATTCAACTGCGCGGGCTGAAGCTTTATGACCAGGCCATCGAGTTTTACAAAAAAGCCTTTGAAATGGCCCCGGACGATGAGAATTTGCTGTTTAACATGGCCCGCGCTGCCCTCGAAAAAGAGGATAAGGCGGCCGCCGCCAAGTATCTTGAGGCGGCTCTGACCATTAATCCAAAGCACGAAGCGGCTTTGAAATTCAAGGCGACCCTGGGGAAATAAGCGGAGGCTTCGCGGGGCAGAATCGGCGGTAGCATAGAGCGAGTTGCTTGACCCATCTCACCCCACCACACCGTCATTCCTGCGGAGGCAGGATTCCATTTCCAGTGGCGCAACTTGTCGGCACTCTCTTCCTGCCTCCCTTCCGTCATACCGGCGAAGGCCGGTATCCATGCCTTTCGTTGGTGTCGCCGACCAGGCCACTGACCGCGCCACACCGTCACCGCAACGCCACTTGTTTGAGGCGTCACTATTATTAGGTTTCATGTATATAAAACGTTTGGAAATTGTTGGGTTCAAGTCTTTTCCCGAGCGGGCGCTGGTTCCGTTGAGCCCGGGCATCAGCGCGGTGGTGGGGCCGAACGGATGCGGGAAGAGCAATATTATTGACGCGATCCGCTGGGTCATGGGGGAGCAGAGCCCCAAAATGCTGCGGGGCCGGAATATGGACGATATTTTGTTCAACGGCTCGCAGAACAAGCCCGGTTCGGCGCTGGCCGAGGTGACGCTGACGCTGGCCCGCGACCGCGATGTGGAGCAGGGGTTTCCGACGGCGGCGGAGACGTCGGTCACCCGGCGGCTGTATCGCAGCGGCGACAGTGAGTATTTGATTAACCGGGTGCCGAGCCGCTTGAAAGATGTGGTGCATTTTTTCACCGACCACGGCGTGGGCACGCGGGCTTACGGCATTATCGAGCAGGGCCGGGTGGGCTGGCTGGTGGACGCGAGGCCGGAAGAGCGGCGCGGCCTGATTGACGAGGCCGCCGGGATCACCCGTTACAAGCAGCAGAAGAAGGAAGCCGAGCGCAAGATTGAATCTGCCGAGGCCAACCTGGTCAACGTGTCGGTCATCAAGGCCGAGACGAAAAAGCAGTTGGATCAGATTACGCGGGCCGCCGCCAAAGCCGCCCGCTATAAGGCCTTGAAGGAAGAGTTGCGGACGCTGGATTTGGGGCTTTCGGCTCGGGAACTGGTGGCCGGGCGTGACCGCCGCCGGGAACTGACTGCCGGGCGCGAGGAAAACCGCCGCCTTTTGACCTTTTTGCTCACCGAGGCCGACCGCCACGAGTTGGAACTGGAAAACCTCAAGCTGGCCGCCGCGCAGACGGAGCGGGAGCTTGAGGACAAAAGCACGGCCTGGCACCAGTTGACGGCGGCGCGGGACGGGGCGCTGAAGGAGATTGAGTTCAACCGTTCCCGGCAGGTGCGCTCCGGGGAGGCGCGGGGGCGGGTGCTGGAAGAACTGGCCCGCCTGGCCTCCGAGCGCCGCCGGAAGATGGAGGAGGAAGCCCGGCTGAGCGTGGAACTCGCCGAACTGGAAAGCGCGGACGATGAAGCCCGCCGCCGCACCGACGATTTGCGCGAAGAGTGGCGCGCCCTGAAAGCCGCCTTCGAGAGCTTGAGCCGCGAGCGCGACCAGGCCGACCGCCGCCGCTCCGAAGCCGAAAAACAGGCCGCCGACCTCACCGCCCAGTTGGCGGGCGCGGAAAGCCTGCTCGGCCACCACCGTTCGCGCCTGGAAAGTTTGACAGCGGAAAGCCTGGCGGCGGATGAACTTTCCACGGCCACGGAGGCCAAGCTGGCGGATTTGACGGCGCAAAAGGACGGGCACCGTGAGGCCCTGGAAGCCGCCGAAGAGCAGCGGGCCTACCAGGCCGAGGCCGCGCTTCTGGCCGAGCGCGAATTGGCCCGCGCCGCCGAAGCCGTGGCCGCCGCCGAAAAAAAACTCTCGGGCCTGGCCGCCCGCCTGGAAACCCTGCGCGGGGTGAAGGACAATTTCGGCTGGTATCCCCAGGGCGTGAAGGCCCTGATGGCCGACCCCGGCTTGCGGGCCGCCGGCCTCCTCGGCCCCCTGGCCGAGCATCTGGCCATCCCCGACGGCTATGAGGACGCGGCGGAAGCGGCCTTGGGCGAACGCCTGGCCTGGCTCCTGGCCACCGATCGCAACGCGGCCCTGAACGCGCTGGATTTTCTGGAAAAAAACAAACTGGGCCGTTGCGGCTTTCTCTGCCGCGACGAACTGGGCTCCGACTTGTCGCGCTCCCTGCTGGGGGATTTCCGGCTGGCGGAGGATTTGTCGGGCGCGGATGCAAGCCCGGCAAGCGGCTCCGGCCCGGCTTCAATCTTGACCCGCAATGGCCGCTACGCCGGGGGCGGGCTGGTGGCCGGGGGCCGTCCCGGCGACGGCCCGGCGGACGCGGGTCTCCTGGCCCGGCTGAAAGAAGTGGAGGAGTTGGAGCGCCGCGTGGCCGAACTCGAAGCCGAGTTGTCCGCCCTGCGGAGCAGCCACAGCCGCGCCGCCGAAACTTTGGAGGAAACCCGCGAAGCCCTGCGCACTGCCGAGGCCGCCCGCGCCGTTGCCGCCCGGCGGCTGGAAGAGACGGACAAGGCCTTGATTCTGCTGGGCTCCGAAGCCGCCCAGGCCCGGAGCCGCCGGGAGTCGCTGCAAAAAGAAAAGGAAAAGACCGAAACCTCCGCCGCCGAACTCACCGCCTCCCTGGCCGAGGGCCGCCGCAAGCGCGAGGAAGCCCAGTCCGCCGCCGAAGCCGCCGCCGCCCAGGCCTTGAATCTCAAAGACTCCCTGGCCGAGCGCGGCGAAGAGTTGGAAGAGCTGCGCGGCCGCGGCGAAGAAGCCCGCCTGGCCGCCGCCACCGCCGCCGAAAAGCTGGATCGCGCCCGCCACGAACTGTCCATGGTCAACCAGTGGCTGGAAGAGGTGGAAGACCAACTGGCGGGCCGCGAGGCCGAAGCCGCCGCCCTGGCCGAAGAACTGGCCGCCCTCACCGAAAGCGCAACGGAACTGGAGGAGCGGGCCGCCGCCTTTCCCCAACTTTTGGCCGCCGCCGAAGAAGATTTATCCGCCGCCCGCGCCCGCCTGGAAGAAGCCCGCCGCCGCCAGTCCGGCCGGGAAACCGAGGCCCGCGAAATCCGCCGCCGCCGCGAGGATTTGAACTCCATCCTCAGCGGCCAGGAGACCGACCTCATGGCCGTCCAGTTCAAGCTGGACAAGGTTGAGGAAGATTTGCGCCGCGACTGGCACATCATCATGCCCGATTTCGCGGCACTGCCGCCGCCGGTTGAAACTCCCGAAAGCGTTGAGGATCAACAGGTGCCGGATAATCAACAGGAAGGCGTTGTCAGCGAACAATTACCTGATGATGACGCCCCGGCGCTTGTTGACGCTGAAAGCGAAGCAACGGAGAACGCCGCGCCGGAACCCATTGGCGATACCGTCGAAAACCCGGAAGAATGGGCGGCGGTGGAACTGCCCGAGGGCGCGGCCGGGCGGCGGGACACGCTGCGGGTGAAAATCGGCTCCTTGGGGGAAGTGA
>JAITVE010000287.1 GCA_031285975.1 Candidatus Adiutrix sp.
TCGCCAGCATCATCACCACGGCCATCAACCTCGTCGGCGGCCTGATCATGGGTATTCTGCGCTATGACCTGGATGCTCTCACCGCCGCCCAGACCTTCACCATCCTCACCATCGGCGACGGCCTGGTGGGGCAGATTCCGGCCCTGATGATCTCCACCTCCGCCGGCATCATCGTCAGCCGGGCCGGGGCGGAAGCCGCCATGAGCAAAGATTACGCCCGCCAGTTCACCCTGCGGCCCGAGGCTCTGGGCCTGGCCGGCAGCGTGGTTTTTCTCTTCGGCCTCCTGCCCGGCATGCCCACCCTGGCCTTTTGCTCCACCGGCCTTTTAATCGGCACCGGGGCCTATGCCCTTTTGCGCCGCAGAAAGATGGAAGCGGTCATGGCCGCCGGCGGCGGGCCGGCCCGTTCAACCCCCGGCGGCGGCCCCTCACCCTCCGGAGGCCCGCCCCCGCCCTCAGCATCCAGCGCCCCGGCCCCTTCCGGCGGCGGCCCCCGGCCCGGCCCCGGAGCTCTCCCGCCCGGCCCGGAAAAGGTGGAAGCCTTGCTGCCCCTGGATATCATGGAACTGGAGGTCGGCTACGGCCTGATTCCCCTGGTGGATGACGACCAGGGCGGCGAGCTTTTGGAGCGCATCCGCTCCATCCGCCGCCAGTTCGCCCTGGAGTCGGGCTTCATCGTCCCGCCCATGCACGTGCGGGACAACCTGCAACTGCGCCCTGGCGAATACGCCATCCTCATCAAGGGCAACGAAGTGGCCCGCGCCGAAATGATGGTCGGCCATCAGCTGGCCATGAACCCCGGCGACGCCAAAAAGAACATGCCGGGCATCCCCACCTTCGAGCCCGCCTTCGGCCTCCCGGCCACCTGGATTCCCGAGGAGCGCAAGGACGAGGCCCAGCACGCGGGCTGGACGGTGGTGGACTTGGCCACGGTCATCGCCACCCACCTCACCGAGGCCATCCGCCTCCACGCCGCCGAACTGGTTTCCAGGCAGGACGTGCAAAAGCTCATCGACGGCGTGGCCGCCACCGACGCCAAAGTGGTGGAGGAAGTGGTGCCCGATCTCCTGAGTTTGGGGCAGATTCAAAAAGTGCTGCAAAACCTGTTGCGGGAGCGGGTCTCTGTCCGCGACATGCCCAGCATCATGGAAGTGCTGGCCGACCACGCCCCCATCACCAAGGATATGGATTTGCTGACTGAGTTCGTCCGCCAGCGCCTGGCCCGCACCATCCTGAAGCAATACCTCACGGCCAGCGGCGAACTGCCCCTCATGACCCTCGGCGGGGACATCGAGGAAGCTTTGGGGAAATCCATCAACGAAACCGAGCGCGGGGCCTACATGGCCCTGGACCCGGACACCGGCCAGCGGATACTCAACGCCATCAACAACGGCATCACCGAGCTGACGAATCAGAACTTCCAGCCCGTGGTGCTCTGCACCCCCATGATCCGGCGGCACCTCCACAAGCTCACCGAGCGCTTCATCCCCAACCTCATCGTCCTGAGTCACAGCGAGCTGACCAACACCGTGCAGCTCAAGATCATCGGCGAAATAACCTTCACTTATGCCCAATAATTGTAAGTAACCCATGTCCGAATATCAGCGTTATAGCGGCCGCGTCGGCGACCTTCAGCCCGAGGCCGGGCACAGCGTCGTGCTGGGGGGGGTGCCCCTCCCGGCCCTGGCCCGCCTTCTGGTGCAACTGGTCTATGACCGGCCCCAGACCATTTTCGTCACCGTGCCCACGGCCCTCATGGCCGAAGATTTGGCGGGCGATTTGGGCTTTTTCTGGCCCGAGGGGCAGGGCCGCGTCAACCTCTTCCCGGCCCCGGAGGCCAAGCCCTTCCTGGCCCAATCCACCTCCCCCGACGCCCTGGCCCTGCGCCAGTGGGCTTTGACACACCTGGCCGCCGACGATTCCCCCCGGCTGGTGGTGGCCCCAGCGGCTTCCGTGCTGAAAATGGCGCCCGAACCGACCGAAGCCGCAGCCCGGCGGCGGCTCATTCAGGTCGGCGCGGAAGTTGACCTGGAAGATTTAAAACATTTTCTCACGCAAAACGGCTACACCGCCGTGGGCCAGGTGGAATCGCGGGGGGATTTTTCGGCGCGGGGCGACATTGTGGATATTTTCCCCGCCGGGCAGCCCCTGCCGGTGCGCGTGGAGCTCTTTGGCGATTTCGTGGAATCCATCCGCAGTTTCCGCATTGAGGATCAGCGGTCGGTGGATCGCCTGGAATCCCTGCTGCTGGCCCCGGCCTCTGATTTCGCCTACGAGCCCGAGGGCGGGGCGCAAGCCGCCGACCGCCTGGAAGCGCTGGCCGTGGAAAACGGCTGGCACGGCCTGTTGTGGGAGCCCCTGGCTGACAAGCTGCGGCGGGCCGAAACCTTCAGCGGCCTGGAATCCTGGGCCCCGCTCTTCGCCCCCGCCGTGCCCCTGGGCCTCTGCCTGGGCCGCAGCCGTAGCCTTATCTACGAGCCCGAGGAATGCCGCAAAGCCGGGGAAGCCGCCTGGCTGGGCCTCAGCAACCACTTTGAACGCCTGGCCCTGGAAGAGCGTCCCCACCTGCCCCTGGATGAACTCTACCTCCCCCCGGATCAGGCCCTGGCCGCGCTCCAAACCAGCGGCGGCTGGCGGGCCCGGCAGTTGGAATTGCCCGAACCGGCTGACCCAGCCGCTAAATTCGTAAAAATCCCCGTTGAGCTCAACAGCAACCTGAAAGCCGACTTAAGTTCTGGCAGAGGCGGGGCGGGCTTCCTGGGCCCCCTGGCGGCGCGGGTGCGGAGCCTGTTGGGCCGGGGCTTTGAGACCCACCTGGTCTCCCGCTCCGCCGAGCAGTCCCGGCGGCTGGCCGAAATGCTGGCCGAATATGACCTGGCCGCCTCCGGCGGGCTCAAGGGCAAAAACGTGGCCGCCGGAAGCCTGTCGCTGGATTTGGGCCAGCTTTCCGAAGGCTTTGCCGTGGATTTTGACAAGGCGGCCTACATCGCCGAAGACGAAATTTTCGGCGCCCGCGGGCGCAGCCGCACCCGCCGCCCGGCCTCCGACTTCAAGGGCCTCAGCTTCGCCGGGCTCAAAGACCTCAGCCCCGGCGACTACGTGGTGCACAACGTCCACGGCATCGCCCAATACCAAGGCCTGGTTACCTTGCAACTCTCCTACGGCCAGAAGGGCGATTTCCTGCACCTGGTCTACAAGGGCGGGGACAAGCTCTACGTGCCGGTGGAGCTTTTCAACGCCGTGGGCAAATACGTCGGCGCGGGCGACCGGGCCCCGGGCCTGGATAAGCTCGGCGGCCTCACCTGGGGCAAGCTGAAGGAAAAAGTTAAAGAGAACA
>JAITVE010000403.1 GCA_031285975.1 Candidatus Adiutrix sp.
GCCCCCTGGCCCGCGCCAAAAGCCGCGCCGACGGCGTGGCCCTCACCATTATTATGAACGTGACCGGCGCGGACGGGGTTCAGCCCTGCGCCCAGGTGGCGCACCTGCCGGGTTCCGACGCGGGCTATCTCATCATCCTCAACAGCGCCCCGGATTTCGCCAAAAAATTTCTCGCGCCTCTCTCCGCCGCCGGGGATTA
This sequence comes from Candidatus Adiutrix sp., assembly GCA_031285975.1. Taxonomy (GTDB): domain Bacteria; phylum Desulfobacterota; class Desulfarculia; order Adiutricales; family Adiutricaceae; genus Adiutrix. The sequence goes on from JAITVE010000403.1 coordinate 200, forward strand.
CCTGGCCCTCTTTGATTCCGGGGGCCGCGTCCTGTCCTCAGCCGTCAAGTTCGAGAGCGGCGCCGACCCGGCCCTGCAGGAGGAACTGCGCCAGGGCGTGGCCGCCTTCCTCCACAGCGGCCTGCAACAGGCTTTCACCCGCCGCGAATGGCAGTTGGACTTCAACACCTACCTGCTGCTGGACAAGGACGAGGGCTTAACTCTCGGGGCCCGCATCCCCGCCGCCCAACTGCTGCCCTTTTTCGGCGACATGGCCCTCTTCACCCTGGTCATGCCCATCGCCCTGTTTTTCATCCTCGGCCTGGTCATTGCCCTGGATATCGCCAATGACCGGGCCAAAGCCCGCGAATTGTACGAAAACAGCTTTATCGACGTGCTGACCGGCCTGTTGAACGAACGCGGTATGCAGGCCGCCGTCAAAAATTTTCTCGCCCGGGGCCTGGCCGACAACCACAGCCTGGTCTGCTTTGACATGCTCAATTTCCGCCGTTTCAACACCATGTTCGGCTACGCCGCCGGGGACAAGGTGCTCAGAGCCATCGCCGGGGCGCTCCGCAGCGCCTACACCCACGGGGCCCGCATCAGCGGCGACGTTTTCGTCTGCCTGGCCCCCTCTTCCGCCACCCTCATTGACGAGCTTGACCGGCGGCTCCACGGCGCGGTGCGCGAGGAAGCCGGGGGCGAATATTTCGACTCCCTCTCCTTCAAATACGGCGTCTACCCCATGCAGGGGGCCAGGCACAGCATCGGCGAGGCCTATGACGGGGCCCTGTTGTCCCTCCGCAACGCCAAGCAAATGCCCAAGCAACTGGGCTATATTTATGATAACGAACTGCAAAAACAGGCGGAACTGCACCGGCAAATCGAGCTCTACATGCTCCACGCCATCTCCAAGGACGAATTTCACCTCTACGTGCAGCCGCAATTCAATTTGGCCGAAAACCGCTGCTGCGGCGGCGAAGCGCTGGTGCGCTGGCTTTCCGACGACCTGGGCCTGGTGATGCCGGGTGATTTCATTCCCCTGTTCGAAAAAAACGGTTTTGTGGTGGAACTGGACTTTTATGTCCTGGGCGCGATTTTTCAAAATCTGCGCGAAGAGCTTGACCGGGGCGAGGAACCGGCCCCGGTGTCGGTCAACCAGTCCCGGGCCACCATCGTTTTCCCCCAATACCTCAACCGCGTGGAGGGCCTCATCCGGCGCTACAATGTGCCGACCAAATACGTCACCCTGGAAATCACCGAAAGCTTTTTGGCCAACGATTACGCCATTGTGCTGTCCCTGATGCACCGGCTCAGGGCGCTGGGCTTTTCCCTGGCCATGGACGACTTCGGCGCGGGCTATTCCTCCCTCAACACCTTGCGCGAACTGCCCGTGGACGCCCTGAAAATCGACAAAGCCTTCCTCAGCGAGTCCGACAATTCCCTCCGCAGCCGCACCATTCTGAAAAACATCATCAACATGTCCCACGAACTCGGGGTGCGCGTGGTCTGCGAAGGCGTGGAAACCGAGCAGCAGCTAGATTTTTTGAAAGATGCCGGCTGCGACGTTATCCAGGGCTTTTACTATTCCAAACCCATCGCCTATCAGGATTACCTCGATATCTACGTCAGAGCGGGCCATACCCGCGCTATAACAGCCTAAATAATATTTGAATTTCATTATCATTACCAATTCAGGATTGAAAAGCAAAGTTAATTTAATATTGACATCCATTTAAGATTGGAATACAGTATAATTTATCAGGCCGCTCCGCGGCCTATCTTGATAGCAGCGCTCCGCGCTCAAGGAGGATTTCGTGAAAAAACCGGAGATCGTCATCACCAAAAACGGCCCCTATGAAATCGCCCAGGATATCCGGCTCAATCAGGCCATCATCGCCACCGACGACCGGGGCGATTCGGTGGGCTGGGAAAAGGGCCGGGAATACGCGGCGCAGGAGGAGGACTACCATCTGTGCCGCTGCGGACGCTCAGCCAACAAGCCCTACTGCGACGGCACCCACAAAGATATCCACTTCCGCGGCCGGGAGAGCGCCGACCGCGCCCCCTACGCGGAAAACGCCGAGATGCTCACCGGCCCCACCCTCGACCTTATGGACGACAGCAGCCTGTGCATTGGGGCCCGGTTTTGCGACCGGGGCGATAAAGTGTGGCGGCTGGTGGAGGAATCCGCCGAACCGGAAAAACGCCGCCAGGCCATTGAGGAAGCCTGCAACTGCCCCAGCGGCCGCCTCACCGCCGTTGAAAAAAACGGCAAAATGCTGGAACCCAAGCTGGAAAAGGAAATCAGCCTGATAGAAGACCCCTGCGCCAACTCGCGCGGCCCCTTGTGGATCAAAGGTGGCCTCACCGTGGAAGGCGCGGGCGGCGAAAAGTACGAAACCCGCAACCGCATGGCCCTCTGCCGCTGCGGCGAATCCGGCAACCAGCCCTACTGCGACGGCACCCACTATGAATGCAACCACATGCGCGGGTTGGATAAATAGAGCATACGGCAAGGCCGCCCACTCGGCGGGCGGCCTTGTCAATCTTGAATAAGCAGGCTTTCCAGGCCTATTTTATAAATGCGCCCAAAGCCTTCAAAGCGGCAGGAGTTTGAAGCTGACCTGGTAGCGGTAAAAAGACACATTCGGGGTAACGGCCAAGGCCCGCCGAATGCGCTGATCGTCCTCCTGGGCGATAATGACGCCACGGACGGTTTGCCCTGCCTCCGCCAATTCCTGAGCCACATAGCCCATGTACCGTAAAACCTGCCCGACCACAGCGTCGGCCGCCCGCCCCCGCTTCAATTCCACTACCAGTAATTCCCGTTTATCCTTGCTGATGGCCAAAATATCAATAGGGCCGGTATCCGTACTATACTGCTGCCCAATGCGCTCCCCTTCGTCCTCGTAGATGTCATAATTTTTGCCCAATTCGGTTTGCGCCCAGTTGGCAATGAGAAAATGTTCTAAATGTTTCTCCAAGGCAAAGCTTAACGGGTTTTCAATGGCTTCCTCGCCTGCCGCCTCACAAGTTGCAGCATCGTGCCCTCTGATGAGTTGCCGTATCTCTTCCTGGTACGCGGAGATTTCGCACACTGTGCCAATAGAACCGCAGGAGTTGCGCAGCGCCTCGCTCATAGCTGCCCTGTCGATACTTTGCTCCAGCCAACGGACAGCGCGGCGGTGCGGCAAAACTTGCCCCGGCGCGTATGTATAGTTGCCAATAATCTCCCCGACTCGATAATGCCCACCCCCGTCTGGGCAAAGCACGCGGTCACCGATTTTCATCCCCTGGCAGACCGTCCACAGCATACCGCAAGCCAGCCCGGCGGCGATCTTGCTTTTTTCCGGCCTGGCGGCTTGGTACACCGGAATGAAGGCCGCGTTGAAAGCCCGCCATTCCTCCGGCAACTCATTGGTTAAATCCCGTTCAATACCGAAATCTGCACCAATAAAATTGCCCTCAAAGCAGCATGTAGCGTGAATGCTGCTTCTGCCAAGCATAAGGCGAATGTATTTCATAATGCACCCTTGCCTCCCATCACAGACTTGATACCGAGTTGCAGTCACATTCAAAGCAATTTGACTGCAACTCGGTATGCCCCCCAAAAAAACGAAACCGAGACTTAGGCGGAGTCTCGGTTTCTAACAACAAGGAGAATGATTTTGGAGTTTTAGCTATGGTCTTGGGCATGACCGCTGGCTTATTGTATAAGCAATCACTGTGCCATATCGTTTCATAAAGATTTTATTTTTGTAACATATTATAATTATTATATTTATTTCTATTTCGGATTTGGGTTCAAAAAATTGCAGTTCAAAAATCAGTCCCCAAAGGCCCGAGAAGTACAATTTCAAGAACGACTTGGTTCAAAATTAAGAACTGAAGTACAAAAAAACAACCGCTTCAAATTTTTGTATCCACCTTGGCTCCACCGTGTTAGGAAGAGAAGAGTGCAGCAAAGTCCGGGAGGGAGGGAGGGCGATTTTTCCCAATAAGGTTGCCCTGCCGCCACGGCAGCTTTTTGTGAAATTTTTGGCGATATCCTGTATAATCCGGCCAGCAACGCGCAAGCGACAATGAAAGAGTGAGAAAGAATTATGACCTCCGTCAGCCCGGTATATACCGTACACAGCGAATGTCAGGATTGCTATAAATGTCTGCGGCACTGCCCGGTGCGGGCCATCAAGGTTTTGCATGGGCGGGCCGATGTTATGCGCGACCGCTGCCTGGCCTGTGGGCGCTGCGTTTCCGCCTGCCCCAGCAAGGCTAAACGGGTTCGCTATGATTTGGACAAAGCCCGCGAACTGATCGCCGCCGGGGGGAAAGTGGTGGCCTCGCTGGCTCCAAGCTGGCGGGGGGCTTTGCGCCGCAACCGGCCCCAGCTTATCGCCGCCTTGAAAGCCCTGGGCTTCGCCGAAGTCAGCGAAACCGCCCTGGGCGCGCAGGAGCTTTCCATCAGAACCGCCGCCCTTTTGAACCAGAGCGGGCCGCAGATTCACATTTCCAGCGCCTGTCCGGTGGCCGTTGATTACGTGCGCGCCCACCAGCCCCGCTTT
>JAITVE010000385.1 GCA_031285975.1 Candidatus Adiutrix sp.
GTTCCACTCTCGACCTGAACTCATCCGACACTTCCCATGATTGCACTCTCATTGCTCACCTCCTGGCTTGAGCGCCATGGAGACATTATATCTCTCTATTTACGGATAAATTCTTAAACTTGGCTCGGTTTTTAATATGCGTCTGCCCTGAGAAAATTGAGAAAAACTTGACGGAACGGTGCAAAAAATAGTATAGTTGGTAATGCGGTTGGCCGTCACCAACGGTCGCCACGGGCCCATAGCTCAATTGGTTAGAGCCCCCGGCTCATAACCGGTCGGTTCCAGGTTCGAGTCCTGGTGGGCCCACCACCTTTTCAATGCCCGCCTCGCCCGGAGAATTGCCGTGCTGGTGAAAGACGTAGTCCGCATCATCCACCGGGTGGCGCCGCCTGATTTGGCCGCTGACTGGGACAATTCCGGGCTCCAGGTGGGTGACCTGAATCAGCCGGTGCGCAAAATCGGCCTGGCTTTGGACGTTACCGCCCGGACGCTGGACTTGGCCCTGGCGGCCCGTTGCGATCTTCTGCTGGCCCATCACCCCCTTCTGTTCAAACCCCTCAAAAATATCCTTTTCGACCGGGAACCGGGTTCGCTCATCAAGGCCGCCCTGTCCGCCGGTCTGTCCATCATTTCCGCCCACACCAATTGGGATGCCGCCGCTCGCGGCGTGGCCCAGGCCCTGGCCGACCGCCTGGAGCTCACGGAGCGCCGTCCCCTGGAAGCCGTGGGGCGCGATTTCTACAAGCTGGTGGTCTTCGTGCCCGTCGGCTATGAAAATCCGCTGCGGGAAGCGCTTTTCCAGGCCGGGGCCGGGCACGTCGGCGACTATGACCAGTGCTGGTTCGGCGCGCCCGGCGAGGGCGGCTATTGTGTGCCTGATGACGGGCAACCCTTTGTCGGCCAGCGCGGCCTCGCGGCCCGCACCCCGGAGAGCCGTCTGGAAGTCATCGTCCCCCGCGCCCTGGCCCAGGCGGCGGCTGAGGCGGTGCTGAAGCACCACCCTTATGAGGAACCGGCCTTTGAGTTTCACGAGGTGAAACTTTTCGGCCGCGACCAGGGCCTCGGTCTGCTAGGCCGCTGGGAAGCTCCCCGCGACCTGTTGGCCGAGGTGGGCCGGGTTGCCCAAAACTTCAAATGGGCCGGCCCCCGCCCGGAGCGGGTGGAGCGGGTGGCCCTGCTGCCGGGATCCGGCGGCTCCTTCATCCGCACGGCGCACAGCCTCGGGGCCCAGGCCCTGATAACTGGCGACGTCAGCTACCACCAAGCCCTGGAGGCCGAAAGCCTGGGCCTGACGTTGGTGGACGTGGGGCATTTTGAAGCGGAATGGCCCGGCGTGCAACAAATGGCCCGCGTGTTGTGGGAAGAGTTCGAGCGCAAAAATTATAGCGTGGAGTGTGAAGTGCTGGCCCAGCCCCCAGCGTGGAAGTATGGCCAGGCCCCCAACCCAACCCCGCAGGAGGCCTGATGAACGCCATACTGGTCGAGTTGAAAAGATTGCAGGAAGTTGATGACCAGCTTCGCCAAACCAGGAAAACCCAGGCCGAAGCCGAAGCCCGGCTGACCCAGGCCGCCGAAGCACTGAAAGCCCGGGAAAGCCGCCTGGCCGCCGCCCAGGGCGGCTTGAAGGCCATGCAGAGCCGCCACCGCGACCTGGAAGGTGAGCTCACCGACCTCTCCGCCAAGCAAAAGCACAATGAAACCAGGCAGATGAACGTCAAGAGCGACCAGGAATACGCGGCCCTGGCAAAAGAAGCGGCCTTCCTGTCCGGCCGTATCAGCGAGTTGGAAGACGAAACCCTGGAGCTGCTGGATGGCGTTGAAAAGCAAGAAGCGGAACTCGTCGCCCTAACTGCGGCGGTCGCGGAAGAATCAACCGCCTACCGCAGTTTGGCCGAGGCCACCGCGCTGGTTCAGCAAAGCGGGCAAGCCCAGCTCACCGATTTGACTGCCCGCCGCGAGGCCATCACGGGTTCCCTCCCCGCGCTTCAATTGCGTCAGTACGACGAAATCGCCCGAGTCCGTCACGGTTTGGCTGTCACCGCCGCCGCTGAAGGGCTGTGCCTGGCCTGCCGTCTTGGTTTCCCTCCGCAAATTTTTAATGAGCTCCAGCGCAACGAAAAAATTCTTACCTGCCCTAACTGCAACCGCATTATTTTCTGGCGCGACCACCCTGATTTTGGTGAGGAGGCTTCGCGCTAAGATTCTGGATTAGTATGGGGCTCTGCCCAATCTTTGCGCTGTCGCGCAATCTCAGTTTATTCAAACCCTATCGGGTTCGAATTTAAACCCCGCTTAAGAGGGGCTAGCGCGAGCCCCTCTCTGGGCGCTCCGCGCGCCAGGGGCTGCGCGTCCCTGGATCTGCGTGTCGGCTAGCAAAACTGTGACGACCGTGCAGCAACGCCGCAACTCGTCTGAACTCATTCGAACCTGATAAGGTTTGAATAAGCGGTGGGAGCAATTCTTCTCTCATGCAAAACCTCTTATAAACGATGTTTTCAGCGGGTTGGCGGAACGAGGTTTTGCTTTGCGGTTTTTTTTGGTATAGTGGAATATTGCCGTCTGCGGATTTTGGGGGAACGCGGTTCGTTCCGAACCGGCAGTTGGTTCTCCCCGGCAGGCGTACAGTAGACTATTTTGCAATGTATCTGCTATACATTGCAAAATACGCAAACATCCGGGCGCTTTTCATTTCATGCAGACTACATGGAAAAGCGTTCTGGGAAATTGGAGTTCTTATGTCCACGAATATTGACGTTGTCGAGCTTTTTCGCCGCCGCACCCGGTCGCCGCTCCGGCCCCGGTCCAGCGATCTCATCCACGCCATCTTTCCCGGCTTCCGCCAGAGCGCCCAGTCCAGCGACACGCTCATTCTGGGCGAAGTGGAGCAGTGGGGGCGGGATCTGTTCATCATCGCCCAGCAAAAGCCCAAGCCCGAAAACCTGCGCACCAAGGAAGACCTGGCCAAGCTCAACCACGGTATGCTCACCGCCGACGACCACTCCAACATCATCCGCTTTGTGAAAAAGGCCATGCGCGCCAAAGAAGAGGGCGTGCCGGTCTCCATCGTCACCCTCATCGACACCTACGGCGCGGACATCTCCATGGAGTCGGCCCGCAAGTTCCAGGCCTTCTTCATCGCGCACCTCATTAAAGTGTTTTTAACCGTGCCCATCCCCACCGTGTCGGTGGTCATCGGCGAGGGCGGCAGCGGCGGGGCTTTGGCCATTCAAATGACCGACCGCCGGGCCCAGTTCGACGACGCGCTCTACGCCACCGCCCCCCCCGAGAGTTTAGCGGCCATCATTTTCCGGGACGCCACCAAGGTGCGGGAGGCCCTGCAAATCTCCAAGCCCACGGCGGCGGAGCTGCTGGAATTCGGGGTTATCGACAAAGTGCTGCCCGCCCCGGCCAAAGTCACGGACGTGGCCGGATACGCCAAGGTGCTGGGCAATTATTTAGAGAAAACCGTCACCTCCCTGGGCAAAGCCAAGGTGGAGAGCCTGATCCGCGTGCGGCGGAAGCGGGCCGTGGCCTTCGGCGTCACCCCCAAGGAAACCCAGGAGGGCGACGCCACCAAGCGGAGCCGCTGGGCCTCCTGGTTCAGCCTGACCCCTTTGCGGCGCAAATCCGTGCCCTCGCCGGACATCAAAACTTTCAGCCGCAGCGAGTTGGACATGCAGCCCAGCGACGACTGGGGCGAGTGGGACGACCCGGCCAACCACCCCCAGGCCTTCGTCAAATGCGGCGAGTTGAGCCTCAAGGGCGGCGGCAAGCAGGACGGCTGCGGGGCGGTGATTCCCCTGGAGCAGTTCATGGACAACCACTATGTCTGCCCCGAGTGCGGCCGCAGCAGCATCATGGGGGCCCTGGGCTGGATCAAGTGCCTGTCCGACGAGGATTCCTTCCAGGAACTCAACCGCGACCTGACCGTGCACGACCTTTTGCACCCGGCCCTTTTGACCCCGGAATACTCGGCCTTCATCGCCAAGCAGGGCAAACGCTCGCCCTTCCGGGAGGCCCTGGTGACCGGGGAGGCCACCATTTTCGGCCAGAAAGTGGCCCTGGCTGTCTGTGAGTTCTATTTCTCCGGCGGCACGCTGGGGGTGGCTTTCGGCGAAAAATTCTACCGGCTGGCGGAATACGCCATCGGCAAGAAGCTGCCCCTGGTCAGCCTGTGCTGCTCCGGCGGGGCCCGGCTCCACGAGGGCACCCCGGCCCTGATGCAGATGGTGAAAACCGTCAACGCCGTCACCCGGCTGAAGCGGGAGGGCCTGCCCTTCATCTCCATTCTGGGCGACCCGGCCACGGGCGGGGCCATTGCCAGCTACGCGGCCCTGGGGGACGTGATTCTGGCCGAGCCCAACGCGCTGGTGATTTTCACCGGGCCCCGGGTCATGGAGTCCCGCGGCTTTTCGGTCAACGAGGAAGACGTGCGGGCGGCCAGCCTCAGCGTCTCCTCGAAGGCCATTTATGACGACCTGCCGTTTTATTACGACATCCGGGGCATCCACGAGACCGCCCCGCGTTCGGAACTGAAGCAGCGGATTTTCAAATACCTGGAATATTACCGCAGCGGCCAGGCCGTCTCGAACCGCTATTGGCGGAAGGAAGGCTGACAGCCGACACTGGGCCGCCTTTGGGGATTTTGCCCCAAAGGCGGCCTTGCCAATTCCACGCTGTCACCGCCCCTCGCGCCCCACGCCGTCATACCGGCGCAGGCCGGTATCCATGCCTTTCTCTTGGCCTCTATTGCACCCCCATCGCCCCCACCTCGTCATACCGGCGCAAGCCGGTATCCATTTTCTTCGCTTTAGCTTGATTGAACCACCAGCTATGCTGGTGGGGGGCGTTCTTAGCTTTAGCTTTAAGCAAAAGCAACCCCCGAATGC
>JAITVE010000178.1 GCA_031285975.1 Candidatus Adiutrix sp.
GTTTGGTTCACCAGCCCCAGAAAATCGCGGAAGCGCGCTGCGTCATGTGCGGCCAGTGCGTGCAGAAATGCAAATCCTACGTCTCCATTGCCGAGCACGGCGTGGCGGCCTATGACAAAGTCCGCAGGGAACGGGGTTTGCCCGAGTCGGTGAAGGAGCCCCTGTTCGCGGCCCACAACGTCACCCACATCCAGGAAGTTAAAAACGCCCTGGCCGACCCCAGCCGTTTCACCGTGGTGCAGTGCGCCCCGGCCGTGCGCGTGGCCCTGGCCGAGGACTTCGGCGCGCCCCTGGGCACCCTGGCCGCCGGTAAAATGGCCGCCGCCCTGCGCCGGGTAGGGTTCGACAAAGTGTATGACACCAACTTCGCCGCCGACGTCACCATTATGGAAGAAGGCAGCGAACTCATCGACCGGGCCAAGAACGGGGGCCTGCTCCCCATGTTCACCTCCTGCTGCCCGGCCTGGGTGCGTTACCTGGAAATCAACTATCCCGACCTGCGCCACCACCTGTCCACCTGCAAAAGCCCGCAGCAGATGGAAGGCGCGCTGATGAAAACCTACGGGGCCAAAATCCTGAACGTGGCCCCGGAGAAGATTTTCAGCGTGTCGGTCATGCCCTGCACCTGCAAAGAGTACGAATGCACCCGCCCGGAAATGAACGACAGCGGCCAGCAGGACGTGGACGTGGTGCTCACCACCCGCGAACTGGCCTGGCTGATTAAGGACATGGGCGTGGATTTTAATGCCCTGCCCGAGGAGAAGTTCGACAGCCCCCTGGGCGACTACAGCGGCGCGGCCGAAATTTTTGGCGTAACCGGCGGCGTTATGGAAGCCGCACTGCGCACCGGCTATGAACTCTTGACCGGCCAGCCCATCCCGGCGGTGGACGTCACCGCCGTGCGCGGCGCCGACGGCTTCCGCACCGCCGCCGTGCAGGTGGGCGACCTGACCCTCAAAGTCGGGGTGGTCACCGGCCTGGCCCACGTGCAGCCGGTGATGGAGGCGCTCAAAGCCGGTCAGCTTGACCTGCATTTCGTGGAAGTGATGACCTGCCCCCAGGGCTGCGTCACCGGCGGCGGCCAGCCCAAACTGCTGGCGGACACGGACAAGGACGAAGCCTACCGGGCCCGCACCTCCGCCACCTACAGCCACGACAGAGAGCTGCCCATCCGCAAGTCCCACGAGAACCCTTCGGTCAAGAAGCTCTATGAGGACTTCCTCAAGGCACCCCTGGGCCCCGACAGCCACAAGCTCCTCCACACCACCTACGCGGGCGACCCCAAACACCATTGAGTTCGCCCCCTAAAACACCGCCGTCGGCCCGTTGAGGGCCGGCGGCGGTGTTTGTGGGTTGGTCAATCGCTCAAAAATATAGATATGAGGGCTGGCGGGCATAAAAGGGCTTGGCATAGCGGGCCAGGTATGGTAATCATTATATAATAATGCGTTGCGGTGGCGCGACGCGGGCCCTGATATGTGCAGATGAACCGCCATTTTTCGTGGAAAGGATACCCCGGCCATGAGCCAGCTTGATCCGGCCCAGCAAAACCAGACCGCCCCGGCCATTGACGCGGCCGGAGGGGTTGCGCCGGGCATATATCTGGAAGAGAAAAAAAGCTCCATCGGCACTGGCAATACGGCCAAAACCGCCGAATACCGCAGTTTTTGGGTGACTTTGGACATTCGGGAACGCGATGCTGAGATGCTGCTTTTGGACGACGATTTCAAGCCCACGGGCATCCGCAAAAGCATCAGCCTGGAAACCCTGTCCGGGCCGGGCTGGCACTTCATTGCCGAGGGCGAAAAGCGCTACCAGCGGCTGAAGCCCCTTTTGGAACGCCTTCAGGCGGCGGCCGCGCCCAAGCCCGCCGCCCAGGCCGCGCCCAAAAGCGCCAACTGGTGGGACGGCGGCGGGGGCGGCGGCGAGCCCAAAGACCCCTTTGCCCTGGATAAAAAACCGAAAGCCTCGTCCGCGCCCAAAAAAGGCGGCTGGTGGGAGAAGTAGGGCCATGAAGATTCAGCACAAGCACGAGTTTGTGGAAACCTACACCGGCCCCCTGGCCCAGGGTTTTGACCGGGAGACCGATCTGGCCACCCTCCAGGTCTATTTGCAAAAGCTTTCGGACGACGATTTGATGGAAAAGCTCCTGCCCCGCCTGGACGAGGAAGAAGTGGCGCAGTTTTTCGACCTCATCGCCCGCTGCCTCAGGCAACGGCTCGATGAAGAGGAATACCACGAGCTCTTTCTGCGGGAATTCCCCGACGGGCCGCGTCAGTTTTAGCCATGTCCCCCCCGCGTTTCATACTCGCCTGGTTTGCGGCCATCTGTTTGTGGCTAACGCCCCTCGCGGCTTTGGCCGCTGAACCGGTCGGCGCCGAGCCCGAAATAAAAATTTTGCCCATGCCTGTGGATCGGGGCACCGCCGCCCGCGTGTTGGTGGAGGGGCTGGATGAAAATTCCGGGCTCACCGGCATGTTCGACGGCCGCCCGGTGTTCTTTTTCCCCGCCGGGAACCGGCTCATCGGGCTTTTGGCGGCGGACGTGATGCTCAGCCCCGGCCACTATCCGCTGACCCTGAAATGGAACAACGGGGCGCGCGAGGTGGACGTGACCGTGCGGGATCGCGCGTATGGCGTGCGTTCCATCAAAGTGCCCGACCGCCAGGTCAACCTTTCCAAAAGCGATCAGGACAGGGCCGTGCGGGAGCAAAAGCTGGTCATCGCCGCCCTGGAAACCAAGAGCCCCCGCCGCCTGTGGCGCGAGCCCTGGGTTGACCCGGTGGGCGGGCAGGTGAACAGTTCCTTCGGTCGCCAGACCAAAATGAACGGGGTGCTGAATCCCCGCCCCCACGCCGGGGCCGACTACTCCGTGCCCACCGGCACGGAAGTCCGGGCTCCGGCGGACGGCGTGGTGCTCTTGGCCGACGAGCATTTTTTCGCCGGGAACTCGGTCTATGTGGATCACGGGCAGGGCCTCATCAGCATGTATTTTCACCTCTCGGCATTCAAGGTCAAGGCTGGCGACCCGGTTAAGCGCGGGGACGCGCTGGCCCTCTCCGGGGCCACGGGCCGGGTTACGGGGGCCCATCTGCATTACGGCGTGTATCTCAGCCGGGCGCGGATTGACCCGGTGGCGTTTCACCGCCTGACTTCGCTCTTGCCGAGCGGCGAAGACCTCCGGCCCCGCCGCAGCCAGGCCGAGGGCCAGGCCGCGCAGCCGGGTTCGTAAGATTTTCATAGACTGTTCAACTAACTGATTTTTCTCGGAGTTCTCTCATGCTGGCCCAGATAGTAAGCGGGGCATTGTTGGGCATTGACGGGCTGGTTATCGAAGTGCAGGTGGATATTTCCGGCGGCCTGCCCCGGTTCGACACGGTGGGCCTGCCGGAAGGCGCGGTGCGCGAAAGCAAGGATCGCGTTAAGGCGGCCCTTAAAAATCAAGGCTACCCCTTTCCCGCCGAGCGGGTCACGGTCAACCTGGCCCCGGCTGACCTCCGCAAGGACGGGGCCGGTTTCGACCTGCCGATGGCCGTGGGCTTGCTCGCCGCCCAGGGCTTGATAGAGCCGGAAAATACCGCCGGGCATATGATGGCCGGGGAGTTGGGGCTGGACGGGTCTCTGAGGCCGGTCAAGGGCGCGCTGGCCCTGGCCACGGCCGTGCGGGACGCGGGCCTCACAAGCCTGATTCTCCCCCGCGCCAACGCCCCCGAAGCGGCGGTGGTGCCGGAAGTGGCCGTGCGCCCGGCCGACAGCCTGGGCCAGGTGGTGCATTATCTGACCGCGCGGGGCGAATTGCCGCCCCTGCCGCCCACCGACATGGCCGAAATTTTTCAGGACGAGGAAGCCCAGGGGCTCGACCTGGCCGACGTGCGCGGGCAGGAACGGGCCAAGCGGGCCCTGGCCGTGGCCGCCGCCGGGGGGCATAACATCCTGTTCATCGGCCCGCCGGGCAGCGGCAAAACCATGATGGCCCAGCGTTTGCCCTCCATCCTGCCGCCGTTGGGCTTTGAGGAAGCCCTGGAAACCACCAAAATTTACAGCGCGGTGGGCCGTTCGCCCCTGAACCAGCCCCTGGTGGCCGCCCGGCCCTTCCGCAGCCCCCACCACACCATCTCCGACGTGGGCCTCATCGGCGGCGGGCACTACCCGCGCCCCGGCGAAGTTTCCCTGGCCCACAACGGGGTGCTGTTTTTGGACGAGCTCCCTGAATTCAAAAAAACCGTGCTCGAAGTGCTGCGCCAGCCCCTGGAAGACGGGCGGGTCAGCATCGCCAGGGCCAGCAGCAGCCTCACCTTCCCGGCCCGCTTCATGCTGGTGGCGGCCATGAACCCCTGCCCCTGCGGCTACCTGGGCGACCCCAAAAAGTCCTGCCAATGCCAGAGCCGCGAAGTCCAAAAATACCGGGCCCACGTCTCCGGCCCGCTCCTGGATCGCCTGGACATCCACCTGGAAGCCCCGGCGGTGGAGTTCGAGGATTTGGCCTCCGACGCCCCGGTGCTGGATTCCAAAACCATCCGGGCCCAGGTGGCCCAGGCCCGTGCGGTGCAGGCCGAGCGCTTCCGGGGCCGGGGCCTCTTCGTCAATTCCCAGATGAACAGCGGCCAGGTGCGCAAGTGGGCCCCCGTCAGCCGGGAGGGCCAGACCCTGCTCAAGAACGCCATGGATCGCCTGGGGCTCTCCGCCCGCGCCTACAACCGGGTCATCAAGCTGGCCCGCACCATCGCCGACCTGGCCGGGGATGGGGACATCACCCCCGCCCATCTGGCCGAGGCCATCAGCTACCGCTCGCTGGATCGGCGGCTGGGGTAACCACTATGCGATGGCTGAA
>JAITVE010000190.1 GCA_031285975.1 Candidatus Adiutrix sp.
TATCGGCGAGCCCAGCAACCTTATACCGGCCCTGGCCAATGATTCAGCTTCCACTGAAATAACCGGCAAGGTCTACGGCGGGCTCCTGAAAATTGATAAAAACCTGAACATAGTGCCTGATCTGGCCGAATCATTTGAAATTTCCGAAGATGGTTTAAGTATAATCTTTCATCTGCGTAAAGGCGTGCGCTGGCATGACGGCCAGCCCTTCACGTCCCGCGACGCCATGTTCACTTATAAATTAATGATTGATCCGGCCACACCCACCGCCTATGCGGAACCTTACCGTCAGGTTACAAAGGCCGAGGCCCCGGATGATTACACCTTTAAGGTCAGCTATGAGCGCCCCCTGGCCCGGGCCCTGATAAGCTGGTGTTTTGATATGATGCCCGCCCACCTTTTGGAGGGGCAGGATTTGGAGAACAGCCCCCTGGCCCGCAGCCCCATAGGCACCGGCCCCTATAAGCTTGAAAGCTGGGAAGCCGGGCAAAGGGTGACGCTGGCGGCCAATGACGATTAGTTTGAGGGCCGCCCCCACCTTGACCGTCTGGTGATGAAAATTATCCCCGATTTGAACGCCCAGATGATGGAACTGATGAGCGGCCAGATCGACACCATGGGCCTGACGCCCGACCAGTATGAGGAAAAGGCGGCGGATACAGGCTTCACCGGTCAGTACAATATGTTCCGCTACCCGTCCTTCGCCTATACCTATCTTGGTTTCAATATGAAAGACCCCCGCTTTGCCGATAAAAAGGTGCGTCAGGCCATCGCCTTCGCCATCGACAAAGACGAACTGGTGGAGGGGGTGCTGCTGGGCCTGGGTTCCCCGGCCAACGGCCCCTTTAAAAAGGATATGTGGGTGTACAATCAGAATGTACAGCCCTATCCTTTCGATCAGGCCAAGGCCAAAGCCCTTCTGGCAGAGGCGGGCTGGAAAGATAGCGACAGCGACGGTTTATTGGACAAAGACGGCCAGCCCTTCCAGTTTACGGTTATGACCAATCAGGGCAACAAGGTGCGCGAGCAGACCGGCTTGATAATCCAGGCCAGACTCGCGGAAATCGGCATAAAAATGAACCTGCGCATTGTGGAGTGGGCCGCCTTTTTAAAGGAATATATTGACAAGCACAATTTTGAGGCCATTATCATGAGCTGGACCATCCCCATTGAGCCGGACCTCTTCGATGTGTGGCATTCTTCCAAAACCCGCGAGGGCGAACTGAACTTCATCAGCTACAAAAACGCGGACGTGGACAGGCTCATTGACGATGGCCGCTTCAGCTTCGATCAGGCTGCGCGCAAAGCCGCCTATGACCGCATTCAGGAAATTTTTTATGATGACGTACCCTACGTTTTTCTGTTTGTGCCCGACGCCATGCCGGTGGTCTCCAGGCGCTTCATCGGGCCGGAAGTGACCCCGGCCGGTATGGGGCTGAATATGAATGATTGGTATGTGCCGCTGGATCAGCAGCGCTATAAGGACTAATTTATGGATTTTATAACTTCTTTTGCCCAGACTGGCGCGGCCTTTGTCGTTGTTTTGCTGGTTTTGATATTTATCCACGAGCTTGGCCACTTCACTGCCGCCAAGCTTTTGGGCGTGCGGGTGGAGCGCTTTTCGCTGGGCTTCCCCCCAAAAGCCTGGAGCAAAACCATTGGCGAGACGGAATACCAATTGGCCTGGCTGCCCCTGGGCGGCTATGTAAAAATGTATGGCGAGGACCCGACTGCCGAAGAACAGGTCTCGCCGGAACTGATGCACCGCTCTTTTTCCCACAAGCCCCCCTGGGCCAAGATGATTATTGTGCTGGCCGGGCCGGTGGCCAATATCATCTTTGCCATATTTCTCTTTTGGGGCCTGACCTGGTTTTCCGGCATCGGCCACCTGGCCCCCATCGCCGGTCATGTCACCCCCGGCGGCGCGGCGGAAAAGGCCGGACTTATGACCGGTGATGTGATCACCGCGATCCATGATGGCCAAGCTATTCAGTATTATGACGAGTTGGAAACGGCCCTTTCATCCGCGGCTGGCAAACCCATCGATATAACGTATAAACGCCAGGGCCAGCCGGAGGCGCGGGCCAGTCTCGCCCCCGCCGTCATCCACAGCAAAGACCTTTTGGGCGATCCCATCACCATCTATGATATCGGCCTGGAACCTCTGGTTCCCCCGGTAGTGGAGAGGGTTTTGGACGGAACCCCGGCGGAAAAGGCCGGACTTTTATCCGGCGACCAACTGGTGGCCATCAACGGGCAAGCCCTGCGCACCTGGGAAGATGTGCTGAACATCATCCAGGGCCCGCGTGAAACCCGGGCGGCTCTGGAAGCGCCGACAGTGCGGCCCCTGAGCATCGAACTGCTGCGGGACGGCGCGGCAATGACCCTGGAAATAACGCCGGAACTCAACGTCAGCCAGAACATTTCCGGCCAGACCACCTACACCCCCATGGTGGGCATGAGCCCCAGGGTGGAAATACTCAGCGAGCCGGTGGGTTTTTTTCAAGCCGCTTACCTGGGGCTTGCTGATACCCTGAACATGACCAAAATGACCCTGATCGGCCTGGGCAAGATGATCAGCGGCCAGGTTTCGGCCAAAACCTTGGGCGGCCCCCTGCTGATCGCCGAGGTCAGCGGCGAAAGCGCCCGCGAGGGGCTGGCTTCGCTTCTGCGTCTGGCCGCCTTCATCAGTGTGAACCTGGGTATATTGAATTTGCTGCCCATTCCGGTGCTGGACGGGGGGCAGTTTGTCTTTTTTGTGATTGAGGCCATCCGCCGCAAACCCGTCAGCCTGCGCATCCGGGAAGTGGGCCAGTGGATCGGCATGGGCTTTCTGGGCCTGTTGATGATCACGGTTTTTTATAATGACATTGCCCGCCTGATAACCCGCTTCAGCACCAAAACTCAGGTGGAGGCCCCGGCTGTGGTGGATCAATGAACGGCAATTCTCCATTGAACCCTATGACCGTTATGGCCTGGGACACGGCCACCGCCTTCACCTGCGCCGCCATTGTCCGCGTCGCGGCGGACGGGAGTTTTGAAATTGCGGCGGAATTCCAGGCGGAAGGCGGCAGCAGCCATTCCCAGGTTCTGCCCCCGCAAGCTGAGGCCATGCTGCAATCGGCGGGGCTTACGGCCGGGGACCTGAACCTCCTGGCCGTCGGGCGCGGCCCCGGCAGTTTTACCGGGCTCCGTACCGGGCTTTCCCTGGCCAAGGGTTTGGCCATGGGCGCGGATATCCCCCTTATGGGTATCAGCACCCTGGAAATAATGGCCGCTGAAATGATTTTTGCCAACAGGGCCAAGCTGGCCGCGCCGGTTATTGATGCCCGCCACAGGGAAATATTCACTGCCCTGTACCGGGCCTCTGAAGGCGGCGGTCTGGCCCTGGATTGCCTCATAGAGCCGAGGCCAGTCGCCCCGGCTGAATTTGCCGCCCTGATCACGGCAGCCGCGCCTGAAGGCGGGGTCACGGTGGCCGGCAGCGGCCTGGATGTGCTGGGCGGATTTTTGTCCGGCCAGGTGAATATTTTGGCCGGTCAGGCCCAGCTTGCGCCTTCGGCCGTGATGCTGGCCCGTTTGGCTGCCCATCGTTTGAAACTGGAAGGGATTGATGAGGCCATTGCGGCCAATCCGCCCCTCCCCATGTATATCCGTCAACCAGATATCCGCCCCAGCGGAATTGTACTGAAGTGAGAAAATGTAAATGTCGAGTCAAGCGTCCTGGAAATTTTACAAAAGTTTACGCCAGATGTCCCCGGTGCGGGCATTGGCCGAATCAATCTTCAACACCAAAAACAACGGTATCTGCCCCAGAATAGTCAGCCCTGCCGAAGCCTACGATCTGGCCGCCCAGTTCCCCTGGGTCACGGTGACTGACCTGGATATGGAACAATCACGCGCCGCGATTTTGGGCCTGGAAGAAGGCACAAAAGTCATTGTGGACAACCACGGGGCCACTGTGGGCCGCTCCGCCGGGGCGCGGGTTTTTTACAACCGCCTGTCCCAGGCCCAAAAGGGCCAGTGCGAAGGCCTTCTGCGCGAAGGCGTGTACGATCTTCAGCGCAACCACGACCTGATAATGGGCGAAGCCGTGGTGGGGCTGGACAGCGACCTGATGTTCAAGGCCCGCATGATAGCGCCGGAAGAAGACGCGGCCAACCTCTTTTTCTGGTTCGCCAACTTC
>JAITVE010000204.1 GCA_031285975.1 Candidatus Adiutrix sp.
CACCAATGTGAGGCAGAGCGCAACGCCCGGCACAATGCCGCCGATGAACATGTCGCCGATGGAGACGGCGGCCACCAGGGAATAGGTGACCATGGAAATGCTCGGGGGGATGATGACCCCCAGGCAGCCCGCAGAGGCGGCGATGGCCCCGGCCCGGTCGGCCGGGTAGCCCACTTTTTTCATCTCCGGCACCATAATGCCGCCAATGGCCGCCACCGTGGCCGGGTTGGAGCCGCTGATGGCCCCGAAAAAGCCGCTGCCCACGCAGTCAATAACCGCCAAGCGGGCGGGCACCCGGCCCAGAATCATTTTCAAAAAGCTGATGAGGCGGGCCGAAATGCCGCCGGTCTGCATCAAATCCCCGGCCAGGATGAAAAAGGGGATGGCCATGAAGGGGAAGTTGTCCACCGCCGTGAACATGCGCTGAATCATTATCAGGTTGGGGGTCGGGTTGTCGGTGAAATTGAGGGCGGCCAAAACAGACAGGCCCATGGAAACGGCGATGGGCACGCCCGTCATCAGAACGCCCACCAGGACAATGAAGAGTATGAATCCCATAGTGCGCCTCCCCTTACCCTATTTCGACGTTTTTGGGGTCGAATTTGGGCGTGTCGTCAAAGTCGGGGTTGCGGCGGCTCTCCCGCACTTGATCCACAAAGTGCTGAATGGAGCGGATGGCCATCAGGCCGCAGCCCACGGGAATGGCCCCATACATAAACCACATGGGGATATTCAGGGCCGGGGAGGTCTGCCCCATGCTGTGAAGGCGCATGGCGTACTGATAGCCCAGCACGGTAGCCGCTACCGCGAACACCAGCACCAGAAGCAGAATGAAAGCCCGCACCGGGATGTGCATTTTTTTGGGCGTAATCATAAAAACCACCCCCACCGCGAAGTGGGCGTTCTTTTTGGCCGCCGCCGAAATGCCGAGGAAAACCAGCCAGATCATCATATAGCGGGATATTTCGTCCGCCCAGCCGATGGAGAAGGCGCCGCTGTAACGCCCCACGGTATTGATAAATACGATGGCACACATAGAGGGTAAGAGAATGGCCAGAAAAAACTCTTCAAAATTATCTATTATTTTTCGCATACCGTCTCCTTTCGCGCGGGGCCGGTTTCCGGCGGGGCAACGGGTTGTCCCGCCGGAGCATTGACCCGGGAACTCAGGGAAATAAGGAGAAACCCTTATTTGCCCGTGAAGGCCTTCACATAATCCTGGTTAATCTCGTTCTTGAAGTGCTCGTACACGGGAGCGGCGGCTTTGGCCCAGGCGGCCTTGTCCACTTCAATGGCTTCCATGCCCTGAGAGACCAGCACGGCCACCAGTTCGTTATCCTTCTGAATGCAGAAATCCCGTTCCCAATCGCGGGCTTCTTTTTCAGCTTTCAGGATAACGTCCTGAATCTCCTTGGGGTAGGCTTCGAAGATGGACTTGCTGATGGAGACCACCGAAGGGGCGTAGACATGGCCGGTGAGGGTCAAATACTTCTGCACTTCGGGGTATTTGGAGGTTTCGATGATGATGAGCGGGTTTTCCTGAGCGTCCACAGTGCCCTGCTGCAGGGCCAGGAACAGCTCGCCCCAGGCCATGGGGGTGGGGTTCGCGCCCAGGGTGCTGAACAGATCCATATGGATGGGGTTTTCCATGGTGCGGATCTTAATGCCCTTCAAATCTTCGGGCGTGCGGATGGCCAGCTTGGAGTTGGTGATGTTGCGGAAGCCGTTTTCCCAGAAGCCCAGGCTCTTGACGCCCTTGGATTCCATGGTGGCCAGAATCTTCTGGCCCACGGGGCCGTCCAGCACGGCGAAGGCCTTGGCGCGGTCGGTCACCAAAAAGGGCAGGTCGAAGACCATGAAGTCTTTGGAAAAATTTACCATCGGCGCGGAGGAGCAGATGGCCATTTCCACCATGCCCATGCCCATGGCTTCCACCAGGGCCCGCTCGTCGCCGAGCTGGCCGCTGTAGAAAAGCTGCACTTCAATGGCGCCGTTGGAGTATTTCTCGGCCAGTTCCTTGAACTTGCGCATCCCGTTGGCGTAATGGCTTTCGGGCTCAATGGCGGTGGCGAAACGGATGACGTGCTTGGCCTGGGCCAGAGCCAGGGTCGCACCGGCGGTCAGGGCCAGCATCATCACGCACAGCAAAGCGACGACTAATTTCTTCATGATTCTCTCCTTTCAGGAAGGGCGCCCCGGCGAGCCGGAGCGCCGTTGGGCGGGCTTATTTGTAAGAGTCAAACAGCGCCTTGAGGTTGGCTTCCTCGCCCTTGGCCAGGGGGTACATGTGCTCCGGGGCCGGGTATTTCTGGGCCTTGACCTCGGCGATGTACTCTTTGAAAGCATTGGTTTCGATTTCGGCCAGGTTGGCGTATTTCTTGCCGAACTTGGGGGTGAAGGCGGTGAAGAGGCCCAAAAGGTCGCCGATCACCTGCACCTGGCCGTCGCACAGGCCGCCGCCGATGCCGTAGACCGGGATGCGCAGCTTTTTCTGGATGAAGCTGGTCACTTCCTGCGGCACCCCTTCCACCAGAATGGCGAAGGCTCCGGCGGCTTCCACGGCCAGGGCGTCGTCAATAACGGCCTTGGCGCTGGCCGCGTTGCGGCCCTGGGCCTTAAAGCCGCCCAGCGCGGCCGAGCTCTGGGGGGTGAGGCCGATGTGGCCCATCACCAGAATGCCCGCGTCCACAATGCCGCGGATTTTGTCGGCCACGCGCACGCCGCCTTCCATCTTGATGCAGTCGCAGGCGGCTTCCTTGATGAAGCGGCCCGCGTTTTCAATGGCCTGCGCCACCGAGGTGTGGTAGGACATGAAGGGCATGTCGCCGATG
>JAITVE010000218.1 GCA_031285975.1 Candidatus Adiutrix sp.
CAGCGGTTCCACTCTCGACCTGAACTCATCCGACACTTCCCATGATTGCACTCTCATTGCTCACCTCCTGGCTTGAGCGCCATGGAGACATTATATCTCTATTTACGGATAAGTTCTTAGCCGCTCCCGCGCTCTTCGCCCTCCCCCGCCCTCTCAGTTGGCGGCGCGGTTGACGATTTCCTGGTAGCGGGTCTGGTTGGCGATCAGGTCGCGGCGGAGGAGGTTGTACAAATCCTGCGGCAGTTTCAGCATCAGGGTTTGGGCGCGGGCGCGGGTGCGGCCGCGGGCCAGGTAATAGCTCAGCCCGGCCCCCGCCGCCGCCCCGAGGGCCAAAAATATGGGGTGGCGCAGGGTGAAAATCATCAGCCCGAAACCGGCCAGCCCGCCGAACCCGGCCCAGGTGCCGGGCCGCGCCATCTGCCCCACATAGGGCAGGGCCGCGCGGGTCATGTCCTCCCGCGAGGGCGGCAGGAAGGCTTCCTCAGCCGCCGACAAAAGCTGCTGGCGGCGCTCGTCGTCCAGCCCGTGCTCTGTCAGCCAGGCGGAGCTTTCCCGGAACATGCGCGCCCGGGCCTCCTGAAAGGCCCCCGCGGCCTCGCCGTGGAATTCCCCCAAAACCTCGGCGGCCAACTCTTTCAGCGACAGTTCATCCTTGGGCCGGTACCCGGCCACGGCCCCCACACTGCGCCCGATGCGCATAAAAAAGGGCTCGCCGGAGGTATTGATATCCAAAATCTGCCCAGCCGAGCCGGACAGCGCGTCCATATTCAGGCGGTCGCGCCCCAATTTCAACCCGGCCAGCCCGGAGGCCCGCTTATAGGCGTTTTCCAGGCGCTCGTCCAGTTCCTTCAACGGGTTTTCCAACTGCCATTGCGCGGGCATAGGCGACTCCTTAGAGTTCTAAAAGGCCGGGGGGTAAATCCAAGGTGAGTCGCCCGCCCGCCACATCAAGCTCGACGACAAAATCTTCATGGTAGGGCAGCAGCAATTCCCCGCCGGGATTGTCGGCGGGCGCGGCCACTAAAATCAGCCCGGCCCCGGCCTCCATCAGGTTGACGACCCGGCCGATGGGCTGGCCCTCGGGCGTGAAAAGCTCCAGGCCAATGAAGTCGGCCCAGTACACTTCGTCGTCGTCGGCTTCCGGGAGGCGGGCGCGGTCGATCCCCAGCCGCCAGCCTTTGAGGGCCTGGGCGGCCTCACGGTCGGGCACGTTTTTGAGCTTGATGATGAGGCCCTGGGCGGCGGCTTTGCCTTTCAGCGCGCCCGCCGGGCGGCGGGTCTGCCCGTCCGGGGACAGGAGTTCCAGTTCCCGGCCGCTCAGGATGAGGTCAAAATTATCCGTGTAGGGGGAAACGACCACCGCGCCGTGCACGCCGTGGGGCCGCACAATGTGCCCCAGCAGGATAAAGCCAGCGGGAGCCGCGCCGGGGGCCGCTTTATCGCTCACGACGCGGCCTCGGCGGCAGCTTCGGGGGCCATAGACTCAGAAGCGGGAACCTCGGAGGCCGGGGCCTCGCCGATAACTTCGGAGGGCGCGGCAACCGCGTCACTCGAAGAAATTTCCCCGGCGATTTTCAGGTAATAGCGCTGGCCGCTCTTAGCCGCCGAAGCGGCCAAGAGCGAACGCATGGCCTTGATGGTGCGCCCGTGTTTGCCAATGAGCCGGTGGAGGTCATCGTCGGCCGCCGCCAGTTCCAGCAGAACGCCCTGCTCGCCCGGAGTTTCGGTAACACATACCTCATCCGGGTGCCCGGCCAGGGATGTGGCCAGGTAGGTGACGAGTTCTTTCACAGCGAACCTGGGCGGCTTACTTCTTCATCAGGCTGCGGACGGTGTCCGTGGGCTGGGCGCCTTCGGCAGTCCATTTGTCCAGCAGTTCTTTTTTGAACTCCACCCGGGCCGGGTTCTGGTTGGGGTCATAAATGCCCACCACGTCCAGGAAGCGGCCGTCGCGTTTGGCCTGGCTGTCGGCCACCACAATGCGGTAGAAGGGTTTTTTCTTGGCGCCCAGGCGGGCCAGTCTAATTTTCAGGGCCATGATTTCTCCTTGAGGAATTATCGGAATTCAACCATCGGTTGGATTTTTACCGACTTTTTAGTAATAAAACAACAGGGCAAGCCCTGAACCTTATTCGACTACATATTGCCGCGACGCATCATGTTTTTCAGGCCGCTGAAGCCGCCCTTGGTAAACTTTTGCATCATTTTTTTCGTTTCGGCAAAATTTTTGAGCAGCTGATTCACGTCGGCCACGGTGGTGCCGCTGCCATTGGCAATGCGCTTGCGGCGGCTGGCGTCGATAATCAGGTGGTTGGCCCGCTCCCCTTTGGTCATGGAGCTGATGATGGCCTCGATTTTTTTCAGTTCGCCCTCGTCTGGCTTCGCGTCCTTGAGCTTTTTGAGTTTGCCCAGGCCGGGGATCATGCCGATCAGCGATTCAATGGAGCCCATGCTCTTGATCTGCTGAATCTGCTTTTTAAAATCGTCCAGCGAGAACTCGCCCTTTTGCATCTTCAGGGCCAGGCTGCGGGCTTCCTCTTCGTCCACCGCCGCCTGGGCCTTTTCAATGAGGCCCTTGATGTCGCCCATGCCCAGGATGAGGGAGGCGGCGCTGTCGGGGTGAAAAACGTCCAGCGCGTCGAGCTTTTCGCCCACGCCGACAAACTTCAGGGGGCGATCCACCACGGCCTTGATGCTCATGGCCGCGCCGCCGCGCGCGTCGCCTTCCATCTTCGAGAGGATGACGCCGCTGAGGTCGAGCCGCTGGTTGAAGGCCTCGGCGATGTTCACCGCTTCCTGGCCGGTCATGGCGTCGGCCACCAGGAGGATTTCCTTCGCGCCGGTCACGTCCTTGATGCGGCCGAGCTCGGCCATCAATTCTTCGTCAATGGTCAAGCGGCCGGCGGTGTCGATGAGCAGCACGTCGCACCCGGCCTCGGCGGCGCGGGTCATGGCCTGGCTGGCGATGTCCACCGGGTTCATCTCAGTGGTGGA
>JAITVE010000362.1 GCA_031285975.1 Candidatus Adiutrix sp.
GGTCTGCTGGTTCTGCCAGGCCGTCCCGAAATTGCCCTTGAGCTGCGGGTGTTTTTTCAGTTCGGGATAGGCGTGGGCGGGCAACATTTCACTGTGGGTGTAGATGTTGACGCCCTGGCCATCGGTCTGTTCCAAGAGCATTTTCAGGTCGCGCAGGTCATGGCCGGTCACCACGATGAAGGGGCCTTTTTCCACTTTCAGCGGCACCTGCACGGGCACGGGGTTGCCGTAGGCGCCGGTGTTGGCGGCTTCCAGAAGGCCCATGCACTGCAAATTGACGCCGCCGAATTCCATCAACAGGCCCAGCCATTCGTCGATGCTGTGCTCCTGGGCCAGGGCGGCCAGGCCTTTGATGAACCAGGCGTCCACAGCCGCGTCCCGCTTGCCCAAAACGCGGGCGTGGTGGGCATAGGCCGCCATGCCGCGCAGGCCGAACAGCAGGGTGGAGCGCAGGGAGACGAGGTTGGCGTCGCCGCTGAACAGGGCTTCGGGGGACAGGGCCAGGCTGCCGCCGAGTTTTTCCCGCTTCGTCTTGACTTCGGCGGTCAGGGCGGCCACCGTGGCGGTGTCGAAATTGACGTTGGTGATGCAGGTGAACAGGCCGTCCACGAGCAGGTCTATGGCGGGTTCGCAGTTCACGCCCTTGGCCTGCATGGCCGCGGCCATGGCGATCATTTCACAGGTCAGCATGTCCTGTTCGTTCGAGGTGTCCGGTTTTTTCCCGCAAACGCCGGAAGCGGTGCATCCGGTGCCTTTAGCGGTCTGCTGGCATTGAAAGCAAAACATCGACATGGGAGACTCCTTCTTTGGGGGTGGTTATCAACAGTATCACATTCAGCTGTCGTTCGCATGGGCCGCCGCGTAGCGGGGAAGCCTTTTCCCTGTCCGCGCCTTGACCTGTTGAAGAGAGTATGGCACAATAAAAACAAAAAATATGTTGCATAAACAACGGAAAGGATATTTTTTTGAAAAAAATTTTTGAAGCGGTAAAAAACAACCCCCTCTTTGAGGGCATTGCCTTCAGCGATTTTTCAAAAATGCTGGACTGCCTGTCGGCCAAGACGGCCGTCTATCAAAAGGGCTCCGTGGCGCTGCTGTCCGGGGACAGCGTTGATTTTGTGGGGTTTATCATCTCAGGCGGGGTGCATATCATTCAGGAAGACCGGGACGGCCGCGCGGCCATTCTCACGGAATTGGGCGTTTCAGAGGTTTTTGGCGAAGTGTTCGCCTGCGCGGGCGTTGCGCACAGCCCCGTGACTGTGCGGGCCTCGGAAGACGCGGAAATCTTATTGATGGACTACAAAAGGATCATCACCTCCTGCGCCTCGACCTGCCCGTTCCACGCCCGGCTCATCAAAAATATGCTGAAGCTGAGTGCCCGGAAAACCCTGGCGCTGAATCAAAAAATCGAGATACTTTCCAAGAGGACGACCAGGGAAAAGCTGCAATGCTTTTTTGACCGGCAGCGGGGCAGCGCGAAAAAATTCACCATCCCCTATAACCGGGAAGAATTGGCGCATTACCTCTGCGTTGACCGCAGCGCGATGTCGAGCGAGCTGTGCAAAATGCGGAACGAGGGACTGATTAGTTTTCAGAAAAACACGTTTGAAATATGCTGAGGCAACGGGCGGTGACAACCGGCGCAATGGATAGCGCCGACTGGTAACAGCTTAGAGCATTCCGGGAAAAAAAGCAAGTTTTCCCCGGCCCGCCAAATTTAGCCTGCCGCCGGAGGTTGCGGCTTGTTCTTCAGCTTGCAAATCATCTGCGTCAGGGTGCCCATGGGGCAATAGACGCACCAGGAGCGCGGCTTGAAGAGCAGCATGGTCACAATACCCAACACCAGGGACGTCAGCATCAGGGAATAGAAGCCAAAGGCGAACTGCGTCGCCCAGGGCGGGAGCAGGCCTGCGGAATAGCTCCAGTCCCCCGGCAAACGCAGGGCCTGGAAGAGCTTGATGGCCCCGTCCACTGCCCGCGCCTGCG
Source organism: Candidatus Adiutrix sp. (assembly GCA_031285975.1). Taxonomy (GTDB): domain Bacteria; phylum Desulfobacterota; class Desulfarculia; order Adiutricales; family Adiutricaceae; genus Adiutrix. The sequence continues at coordinate 1,987 of JAITVE010000362.1, forward strand.
AGGCCACCAGCCAGGTGGCCAGGGACACGCTCCCGAACATGCCGAAAAAATAGGCCATAAACAGATAGCGGAACCAGCCGCTTTTCATCCAGCCGGGCATGGGCGCGCCGCGCGACAGGCCCAGTTGCCCGCCCAGCAGACGGAAAAACCGCCCCCGGTCGCAATATTGGTTGCAGAAAGCCTTGTTGCCGCCAAAAATCGCCAGCAGCAGCGGCGTGACGAAAAATATCAGCCCCAGCCAGGCAAAGGCGATGTTGTACAGCCCCAGCAGGAAATACACGCAGGTCACTATCCACAAATGGTTGCGCCAGCTTTTTCTCGCGGTTGCCTTCTTCATGACGCCGCCTCCATGGTGATGGCCGAGGCCGGGCACACGGCCGCGCAGGCTCCGCAGCCGATGCAGCGGCCCGCGTCCACCACCGCGTACATACCGCGCTCAACGGTGATGGCCAGCCGGGGGCAGGTTTCCGCGCACTCGCCGCAGGAGGCGCACACCCTGTGATCCACTGCGGCGCGCCGTTTCTTTTTTTCGCTCATGTTTTGCTCCGGGCAGGGACAATACTTTCAATTCTATTAAGATAAGGAATTGGCTGCGCAAAAGCAAGGCCCTTTATTCACGCCGAAAAATGTATGGCAGATACATTGCAAAATACTCAAAAAAAGTCCTTCACTTTTTTTCCGATATCCCCCAACGAGCCGCCTTCGCCGAAAACTTCTTCTTTCCCCTTTTCGTACAATTCCCTGAAACTGGGTGATATCTCGCTCAACTTGCCGTATATATCAATTTTCAGGGTGGTGGCCGGGACAGTTTCCATGAAGGCAACCATCATGCTCACCATGATGTAGCTATCGATGAAGGCGAATTTCACCGCCAGCGCAACCACGCAGGCCACCAGGAAGCCCAGGTAGCCCGGCAGGGCAAACACTTTGCAGAGCAAGCCCAGGAAGATGAACACCACCAGGGTTATGGCCGCCAGAAGGCCGATGACCAGGGCGGTGGTTTTGGCGGAATTGCCCAGGAGCGGCTTCCAGTTCTGGGCATATATCGCCACCGCGTCCGCCGCGCTTTTGAAGGAGTTCTGGCCGCGCTGCTGGAAGGTGTAGCCGAGGCAGCACTCGTCGATATAGCCCAGGGAAATGTCCACAAAAAGCTGGCCCAGCTTCACCAGCACATTCATGCCGGGGAGGAAATCCAGGGCGTTGCCCGCGCTTTGAAGATAGCCCTGCAACTGCTTGACCGCGCCCGTCACCAGTTTGTCAATGGCGAAATAGGCATTGGCGTTGAGGAATTTTTCGGCGACCATGTTTTTGCCGTAAGCCACCTGATCGTCCGGGACGCGGCCCGTGGCCATAATCTCCGCGACGACGGCGACATGCCCGGCCTTCACCAGATAGCCCACATAGTGCATCAAGAGGAAACGGACGAAGCCCATCGCCGGTATCCACAACAGGATCAGCACGACAGTCACTCCAGCCGCGTTAAAAAGCCAGGCCAGTCCTAAAAGAATGGCCAGAATCACCACGGAAATCACTACTGTGGCAAGGCCGAGCGCCATCTTGGCCAGGCAGAACGGCATGGTTTGGGTATAAATTTCTTTCGCGTGCATTAATGAATCACCTTTACGTTCGTAATTTTTGCTGATACGGAACGGGGGCGCATCCGCGCCGCCGAACTTTGTATCCGTGAGGTATAGAGCGCTTTTCTCTTTCAAAGTCATAGGCACAAAATGAAAAGCGCCCGGATGTTTGCGTATTTTGCAATTTGAGCGGATACCTTGCAAAATGCTCCAGAGCCTGCCAAGGATACGGAATTGTCTGCGCAAAAGCAAGACTATTTGTTCACGCCGAAAAATTTGCCATCCGCTGGATGGCAAAACTTGTCCGAGAAAACCCGGATATTGACCGTCAGGCCGCAGCGGCGGAGGCCGGGCTCAGGCGCAGGCAGTTACGCTTTTCCCAGCCGATGCTGAGCCTGCGCCCCCTATCGTTTAAAAAAAACGGTTGCGGTTACGCGCTGAGTTGCAAGCTGCTGTCAACGGCTTCCGTCAGGCTGGCCGGGGCGAAGGCGGCTTCGGTTTCGGGCGCCGGCGCGGGCGCTTGTCACTGGCCTCCGCTGTGCCGTGGAGCGTCTTGAACCAGCGGGCGGCAACCGGGCCCATATAGCGTTCCAAATATTTCGTTTCCGTTCGGCTCAGGTCAACGACGATCAGGCCGTCCAGAGCTTTGGAAAAGCTGGGGTCTATCCCGAATTTCAAAACCGTGCCCCCCAGTTTCAGATAATGGCGCAAAAGAACCGGCGTCGCGGCCCCGCCCTCAATATCGCTCAGGATGGCATTCAAGTCCCGCTCCGTTTTTAACAGCCTCTCGCTGAGAAGCCGGGTTCGTTTGGGCACCTGGAAGGCGTTGCGGGGCGTCACCATGGGGGACAGGGCGTTTTCCCGGTCGCTTTTCCCGTAAAAATCGGCCATGAGCTGGCGCGAGATGGCTTTATAATCGTTGCTGATGCTCACCAGGCCGAAGAGGGTTTTATGGCTGGGGCTTTGCAAAATATAGCTGCCGATGCCCTTCCACAAAAGGTAGAGGGGCGCGTAATCCTTTTGGTACTCCTGGCGCACGAAGGAGCGGCCCAGTTCCAGGGCCGGGCCCAGGCGGTCAAAAAATTGCGGCTGAAGCGTGAACAGGGTGCTGGAATAGAGGCCCGCCAAGCCTTTGTCGGCAATAATTTCATCGGTTTTGGCCAGGCGGTAGGCCCCCACGATTTCATGCCGCTTCCGGTTCCAGACAAAAAGCTGCGTATAGTAGTTGTCATACGTGTCTATATCCCGGCATTCCCCGGTGCCTTCGCCCACCGCCCGGAAGGTCGCTTCGCGCAAGCGGGATATTTCCACCATGGTCATGGGAATCTGATGCCGCAGGGCCTGAACCGTCATGAACTCCCCGTCCTGGAAGAGAATCTGTTCCGGCGGCAGGTTGTTGATTTCAGCGGCCATCAGGCTTGGCTCCACCGCGCTGATGATTTCCGCAGGCCGCCGCTTCAGGCCGGTCGGGAAGAATTTTTTGCCGAGTCCGGCCCGGCGGTCGCGCTGGCCGAGAATCATGGTGCGTGTTTGCAGGTGGGCCATGATCTGCTCGTCCGAACCCAGCGCGTGCAGCTGGGGGCCGGAAATGGGGCGGCCAATGGTCACTTTGATGGCGGCTTTGTGCTTGTTGGCCAGTTCGCGGGGCAGGGCCGCAGTGCGCAGGCCGGGGTGGATCAGGCCCAGCAATTGAAACAGGGAACCGTTGTGCCCGCTGAAAAAGACTGGCACCACCGTGGCCTTGGCGCCGGTGATGAGGCGGGCCAGGCCGGGCCGCCAGGGGGATTCGCTCACGGCCAGGTCGCGCACCGACCAGTGGGCCACTTCCCCGGCCGGGAAGAGCCCCAGGGCCCCGCCGTTTTTGAGAAAACTCAGGGCCTCGCGCAGCGGGCCGAAGTTGAACCGCTGGGAAGCGCCGATGCGCTTGAACGGATCAACCAGCAGGAAGATGTCCCGCAGTTCGCTGACGCGGCCCAGGAGATGGTTGGCCAACAGTTTTGCGTCCGGGCGCACCGAGAGCATGAGGTCGGCCAGAATCAATCCTTCCAGGCCGCCGTAGGGGTGGTTGGCCAGGGCCACCACCGGGCCTTCTTTGGGCAGCCGCTGAAGGTCTTCGGCGGATATTTGGTAGCTGACGCCGAGTTCCTTCAGGGCTGAGGCCACAAAGGCCGGGGCGGAAGCGGGGGCCTGGCCTGCGGCGATGTTGCGGTATAAGCCCTCCAGCCGGGACAGGCCGCAGAGCATGTTGAGCGGCGCGAGGATGGGGGTTAAGGCCGTTTTCAAGATCGGCCTTTGAAAATCAGACGGCGTAATGCTCAGGCGGTTTTGATTCGTCATTCGCTCCATGTGGCTCACCGTATCCTTTCGGTTGCGTGTGGCTGGGGGCCGGGCGGGCGCCCCGGGGTTGCGGATTAAATATATGCTACCCGCCCGATGTTACGCTTTCATGAGTGGAAGGTAATACTTTCGTTAAATCTTGAGAGGGCGGGCGCAGGGCTTGCCTCGCCGCAACCGTTGGCATCTAAAGGTTTCAGCAACCCGGCATTTGATGAAAATTTAACCGAAGCGTTACGAAAACATAACCTCGCATCGCTATACTTTATGCGTCAACGGCTGTGGAATTTTTCACACATGAAAATGAAGTATGATACACTTGAAAGGCGGAAAAAATGTCCGATTCGCTGACGTACATCGTGGGGCCGCAGGAGCGCCCCAAGCAACTGCGGCCCGAACCGATAGTGGACGAGGCCGCGCTGGTCATTGACAGCTCCCTGGGGGCCTGGACGGAAATCGGCCCCGGCACGGAACTGCACGGCGTGGAGATGGACGACTATTTCTACACCGGCTCCGGCTGCCACCTGATGTATTGCCGCATCGGCAAATTCGTCAACATTGCCAACAACGTGCGCG
>JAITVE010000408.1 GCA_031285975.1 Candidatus Adiutrix sp.
TTCAGCATCCCCGAGGAGCTTTTGTCCACGTCCACGCCGATGCGGGTGACTTCCACCGGCAGCGACGACTCCACCCGCTTCAGGCGGTTCTGGACGTTAACCATGTTCATGTCCGGGTCGGTGCCGATCTCAAAGGTCACGGTGAGCTGGTAGCTGCCGTTGCCCGAGGACTGGCTGGACATGTACATCATTTTGTCCACGCCGTTAACGGCTTCCTCAATGGGCTGGGCCACCGAGCTTTCCAGGGTTTCGGCGCTGGCCCCGGGGTAGTTGGCCCGCACGTTGACCTGGGGCGGCACGATGTCCGGGAACTGGGTCACCGGGATGTTCAGCAGCGCCAAAAGCCCGGCAATGCTGATGACCAGCGAGACCACCACCGCGAAACGCGGCCGGTCGATGAATATTTTGGATATCATTATTCAGCGCCCCCGGTCGTCTCCGCGTCTGCCGGTTGGCCTTCAGCCGGGGCGGCCCCCTCCTGGGGGGCGGGCATAATGGGCGCGCCGGGGCGCAGGGTGGCCCCGCCGGACATCAGGCCCTTGCGGATGAACTGTTCGCCCTCCGTGAGGCCGCTCTCAATAATATATTCCTGTTCCAACTCACCCCCGCCGACCACCACCCGGCGCATCTCGGCCACCATGCCCGGCTGGGAATCCGGCACATTGGGGTCGGCCGGAACCTCTTTGGGGATATAGACAAAGCGGCCCTGGGTGTCGGTGAGCACGGCCTCTTTGGGCACCACCAATTTGCGCAGGGGCGTGACCCGCTCCACCACCGCCGTGACGATCTGGCCGGGGCGAAGCACCCGCTTGGGGTTGGTGAATTTGGCTTTAAATTTGATGGTGTCGGTCTGCGGATCCACGGTCGGGGCCACATAGGAGAGCGGGCCCGCCTGGTCGTAATAGCGGTCAGGCCCCAGGCGCAGGCGCACCTGCCACTCTTTGGCCGCGCCGGGCTGGGCCGGGTTCAGGCCCACGGCGCTGCTGATGATTTTGTCCGAAACGCCGAAAGTGGCCAGGATGGGGTCAACCGACACCACAGTGGCCAAAACGCCGCTCTCCGGGCCCAACAGGCTCCCCACCGAATAGGGGCTGTCGCTGACCCAGCCGTCGAAGGGGGCTTTGATGGAGGCGTAATCCAGGTTCAACTGGGCCAGGGTCAGGCTGCCCTGGGCGCGGAGCACGGCGGCCTGGGCCACTTCAAAGGCGGATTTGCTGCTGTCGTAATCGCTTTTGGGCGAGGTGTTTTTCTGGTAGAGGTCGCCGATGCGCTTGAAGTCCTGGGTGGCCAGGTCAAGCTGGGCCTTGGCGGACTGAAAGTCGGCCTGGGCGGTTTCCATCTGCGCCTGATACTGGTCGGGCTCGATCAGGAACAAAACCTGGCCTTTTTTCACCAAATCGCCGTCTTCAAAATTTTTGGCCAATAATAGGCCGCTGACCCTGGCCCGCAGTTCCACCCGGCTGTCGGCCTCCATGGCCGCCACATATTCCGTGGCCTCGCTGATTTCCAGGGTTTTCACGGCGTCCAGGATGACCGGCTGGGCCCGCATGGGCATCTGCGGGGGCTTGCCGCCGCCGAAAATGATAAAAAGCAGGGTCACGGCCACAATGGCGGCGGGAATGCCTATGTATAACTTGGTGAGCGTTTTCTGGGAAACCGGCGTCGTATCGGACATGGCGTCATCCTCATAAAATAGTCGAGATATTGCTCAGGCCTTTTATAGCCGGGAGTTTTTTCAAAATGCCCCGGCGCTGAAAGGGCAGTTTGAACATTATACGGCAAAAAATTTTATAGGCAAGGTTTTTTGAGGCCGGTGCGGCGGGGGCAAAAAAACAGGCCGAGCCGGGGGAACATGTCCCCCGGCCCGGCCGTTGGTTTCAGTATAGGTCACATCACACGTGCGGCAGGGCCGTTTGGCTGGGGTGGCCGGGGTGGATGAGGGGCGGGGCCGTCTGGTAATCAATGGGGTCAAGTCCCATGGCCCGCATTTTGAGAATGACGCTTTCCGGCCGCTGGCTGAGCATGGCGGCCACGGCTTCCAAATCGCCGCCGGTGCGGGCCATGGCCCCCACCAACTGGTGGCGCTCGGCTTCGGCGATGAGCGCGGGCGGCTGCCCGTCCTCGTCGTCAAAGGTGTTGGGGGCCATGCGCAGGTGGGACGGCAAGTCCTCCAGCGTCACCCGGCCGCTCCGGCTGAACAGCACCAACAGCCCGGCCGTCATTTTCAATTCCGTGGTGTTCCCCGGCCAGGTGTAGCTGCGGAGGCACTCGGCGGCGGCCTGGTCCAGCCCGGTGAAGTTCAGGCCCATGTCGCGGGCCGCTTTGCTCATGAAGTTGTTCAGGTAGCCGTCGAGGTCGCTTTTAATTTCCCGCAGCGGCGGCATGGAGATGTTCAGGCCGTTTAAGCGGCTGTATAAATCTTCGCGGAAAAAGCCGCCCTCCACCTTGTCCCACAGGTCAATGGAGGTGGAGCTGATGATGCGCAGGTCAACGGCTTTGGGCCGGGGCGCCCCCAGGGGGAAGAACAGGCCTTCTTCCATAACCATTATCAGCAGCCGCTGCACAGCCGGGGGCAGATATTCCACGTGGCGCAGGAACAGGGTGCCGCTGTCGGCCAGTTCAATGAGCCCCACCCGCTCGTCTTCGCCGCTCTCCGCCGTGCGGCCGAAGAGAACGCTCTCTATTTCCGCCGGGGCGATGGTCGGCAGGTTCACCGAGACCAGGCGGCCGTTCTTGCGGGAGCTGGTGCCGTGAATATATTCGGCCAGCACCGCTTTGCCGGTGCCCGCCTCGCCGGTGAGGAGGATGGATTCGTTCCCGACGGCGGCCTGGGCGGCGGTGGAGAAGATGATCTTCACCTGGTCGCTGCTGGACGACAGGATGATCTCCGAAGCGTCCGAAGGCGTGTAGGCATAGCCGTCAAAGTGGTTGTGGGCATTGGCCAGGCGGATCAGGGCCGGGCTGATGATGCCCAGCATGGCGGCAAAGGTTTTCATGTCGTCCGCCGTGAACTTGTGATCCAGGTTTTCCAGGTACATAAGGCCGGTCTCGCCGCCCTCGGCATAGAGGGGGCCCACCAGGGAAGGCTGGTCGATCTGGCCGACCAGGCGTTTGCCTTCGCGGAAAGACAGTTCGCTGACGCTGTTGGGCCAGAGCATGACGTCCCGGTCGCGGGTGGCCCTGAGGAAAGGGGTCTGGCTCAACAACAGCCGCTTGTCGTCATCGGAAGTCAAGAGGGAAATCAGCCGCCGGGCCGGGGGCCGAGAGGGCCACAGCACGGACATGAAGGTGACCGCGAAACGGTTTCTGATATAGCGCAGAATGCCCGCGCGGATGGCTTCCAGGTCGCTGGCCCCGCTGAGGCGGTGGGCCAGGGCCATCAGTTCCGGCACGTCTTCAGGGGGCAGGCTGGAGGCGGCTTCCTCGACTTTGGCGATAACCAGGCCTGTCACTTCCTCGTGCAGTTCCTTGATGATGAGGGCCGAGGGGGCCGGGCCGATGACCACGTCCAGGCCGGGCTCGAAGATGAAGAGTTCCTGCCCGATTTTGATGGAGTCAAAGGGCTCCAGCCGGGTTTGGATATTGATGGGCCGCTCGTTGACCTGGGTGCCGTTGGTGCTGTCGAGGTCGGCGATATAATAGGCCTCGTCCACCATGAAAATTTCCGCGTGGTGGCGGGAGGCGCTGCGGTCGAAGAGAATCAGGTCGCACTCCGGGGCGCGGCCCAGCACGGCTTTTTGGGTCAATTCATAGCGGAAGCCTAAACGGTCTTCCCGGAACGCGAAAATTTGGGCCATATGCGCCTCTGCTGAAACCCCGCGTAACACAGCAATTTGGCGGGGGCTGGGAGCTGATCCTTAAAAATATTGCCTTAATATAAGGCCACTTCATACCATATTGGCAAATTTATACGTAACTGTCAATCACTATTTGCAAAAATACCAGTTGAATCCATATATTGGGGCATTCCTGCTTTTCCCCCACCAGCACGGCTAAAAAAGACTCAATAGGCTTTGGCCCTGTCCACCCGGCGGGGCAGTTCGCCGTGGTAG
>JAITVE010000049.1 GCA_031285975.1 Candidatus Adiutrix sp.
CCCCAGGGAATAGCCGTCAGCCGTTTCAAAAATGGTCGCTTCGCCCTTGTAATCCGACTCGCCCCCGGTTTCCCCGGGAACGTTGACCAGAAAAACCTGCCCAGGGGCGGCCCCGGCCACGCGGCCGAGGTTAATGACCACCCGGTCGAGGGGCAAAAGCTGCACCACCTGGCCGTGATGCTCCAACAGGTCGTCGAAAGCCACCAGCGCGGCGGAGTCCCGGCTTTGGCGGGCCTGGAAGAGCGCGGCCCCGGCCTTTTCCAGGAGCAGCGCGGCCTCGTCGCTGGCCGAGCCCTCGGCCTCCCGCACAAAGTTTGGCCCCGGATCGCCAAAATCGCCGGGGTAGCGCACCCAGGCGGCCACGGGGCGGGACTCGGGGGCGGCATCCTGCTGGTCGGCCAGGGCGCTTTCCAGGTTCAGGCGGGCCTCCTCGGGACGGCCCTCCACCAAAAAGGCCAGCCGCCGGGCCCCGGCCCGGCTGACGCAACGCGCCGGGAGCCGTTCCGAGAGGCGGGCGGCGAAATCCGCCAGGGCCTGGGGCGGGTCGGCGGCCTCGCGCAGTTCGGCCAGCATCACCAAAAGTTCGGGGGCGGCCTGGCTGTCCATGCTCAGGCTCTTGGCCGCGCCGTCGCGGCGGTGCCGCCTCAGGGCCTTGGCCAGGCGGCGGCGGAAATAGTCCCGGCTGAAAAGCCCGGTTTCCCGGTCGGTCAACAGGGCTTTGCGGAGCCACATGGTCTCCAGCCCCTGGCGGGTGATTTCCGGCAAAAATTCGTCCATCTCACGCGGCCAAACCCGCCCGTCGCCGGAGACGATGAGGTAGCCCAGGTCGCGGCCCTTATGTTTCAAGGGGATGACCAGGTCGTCGGCCCTGGGGGCCTCGCCGCCGATAAATTCCGACAGGGGCGCCAGCCGGAGCGCGCGGCCCGGCATGAAGGCGCTGATATCGGCGCAGAATTTGCGCCCGAATTTTTTGAGGTCGCCGGGGTTCAGCCGGGGCCCGCGTCGCTTGTCCATTCTTCCACCCATTACAATTAAAGCACTCTCTATAAACGTTCGGCGAAGCCGTTCAGCAAATAAATCACAAACGTGGGAAAAGTCCGGCTCTGCCGGCTTTTTCCATATTTGATGATTTAAACGCAACCCTCAGGCTTGGGGAGCCCGGCCATCTTGCAGGCCCCCTTGCCGGGGCCGGAGGGGAACAGTTCGTAGATGAATTTCAGCTTGAAGCCGGTCACTTCCGGCAAAATTTTGACCCTGGGGGGGACGCCGTGCTCCGCGCTGTATTCCCGCAGACGCTCCACGAGTTCCAGGTGGTCGTCGGTCAGTTCGTCGATATCCTCTTCCAGGCGGACATGCTCCACCCATTCCGGGCCCCACAGCGCCGGGTCGGCCAGGAAACCGTCTTCATCCACCGGAAAATTTTTGCCCATATGTTCCACAGTCGTCATGGCGGCTCCTTGGAAGCGAGAGAGATTATAACCTTATAATTATTGTGGATATTCGTGATTATGTCAAGTGGAGCTTTGCGCGAAAAAAAAGCCGCGGGCGCGGCGGTTTCCATTATTGGGACGACCGGGCGGGAGGGAGCATTCGCCGCCCGGTCATCCGTTGGTATAATGGAGCTGAGAGCCAGAGGCCGTCGCCCCGGACGCTGCCAGCGACACGGAGGGAGGGTGTGTCGCATGGTTTGTATTTTACATATAATTAGACTTCAGTCAAGTATAATTTTGCATAATTTCAATAAATTTAATATTTATTTTCCACCACTTCCCTCTTTTCGCCTCCCTGCTGCAACATCTGGGGACGCCCACGCGCCGGGGCACTGTATAAAGGCGGGCCGCCTGTATTGAAAACAGAGCGCGGTTTGACGGATTCAGCGGGAAGCGGCCAGAATCTTTCCTATTTTCTCGATATCATACTCAAGCCGATCCAGCTTGCGCAGATACCAGCATTTTTTGTCACCCGTCAAGCTGTGCAGACGGCGGCGGTATCGCCAGGCCTTACAGCGGGTTTTGAGCAGAGTCAGGCGCAGCAGCCACCGGGCCTGGCTGCGGTAATCCGGCTCCGCCGGAAGGCCCTTCTCCGGGGTCACCCAGTCCGCCCAGGAGCCGCTTAAAAAGGAGCGATCCTCGCCATCGGTGACCGGGCTGTCCAAAATGTCCAAACGGCGGTCGGAAGCGTTTTCCTCAGCGGGCTGGGCGCCGTCCTCCCCTGCCAAAACCGACCCGGCAAAAAACTGCAAACGCCCCACCAGCGGCCTGAGTTCATCCACCAGCGATAGAGCCGAAAAAGCGCGAAAGCCCGCCTCGGCCTGGGCCTGGAGCCGTCTGGCATCAGAAAAAAACTCAGCCGCGCCCTCAACCAGTTTTTCGTAGGGAAAAAAGGCGCAGGCCTGGGCCAGCTCCGGGTAATGCTCGGTGTCGGCATTCAATTCCGAAACCACAGCCTTGCGGTTGGCCAACAGGTAGCTTAAGCGAATGATTTCCAGCGTGGCCTGCCGCCCGCTGTGGATGTTGAGCACCATTTTGGAGTGCTGGATGTAGCGCTCCCGTTCCAGGGCGTAGACGCCGCTCAGCCGTTTCACGCAAATTCCGGCCCGCCCGAGGGCTTCCATAATTTCGAGGCGGCGCTCGTTCAGCGCGCCGTAAAACAGCGCGTCAACGTCGCCCGGCCCGCTATCCGCCAGGCGGCTCATTTCCGGCACATAGCCGAATTTGAAAAAACCGGCCTCAATCCCCTTATTCTTCAAAAAAGCCACATTCCCGGCGCTGTAATCCCAGACTTCATTTTTGGCCAGAAGCTCCTGATAGGCTTCGTCCCGCCCCCAATTCGCGCTTTCCAGGCGAAACTGTTCCAGGTTAATGATAACGCAACGCGGCCCCCGGCGCAGCCAGTTGCGGGCCGGGTCTATGTTGGCCCCGAAAACCAGGCTGAGGGCGGCGGGGTCAAGGCGGTTATCAACGATTTCCACCCGGTGCCCCAACCGCGCCAGAGCATAGTAGAACGGCAGCACCGCGTCGTCAAAATCGCGGGCTCTGAGGGGATCGTTTTCAGGGGCCAGCCGCACCAAATTAATACGCATGATATTTCAACCGCCTCACCAGCCGTGCCGTTGCCTGGCCTGTATTTTTTTGCCTTTGTCCCGGTAATACATCCGCCAGCCGGGTGAGCCGAAGAGGCTCATCAGCCGGTAAAACAACAGCTTCAAAGAGAGGGGCGGGAAGGCGCGTTTGTTTTTGCGGGTCTCTGCATTGAGCTGCTTCAAATTGTTGTACAGCAATTTGGGATAGTAGGGGGTGTCGGCCGCAGCCGCCCAAAAAAGGCTTGCTGAGGGCAGTTGCGGCAGCTGCCAGGGCTTTTGCTGGGAAAGGTAGTGGATGATTTTGGGGGCGCTTTTCGAAGCCTCGTATTCCGCCAAAAAGCACTCGGGCAGGTCGCCGGGACTCAGCGGGCCGTTGATTTCCTCGCCCCAGATTTGGCAATTCCAGCCCGCGTCCACAAATTTCACCCGGCCTTCGCAGCAGTTGTTCAGAATATCCTGGTCGTGCAGGCGCGGCTTGGGCACTCGCTGAAGATAGCCAAACCAGCGGCTTTCAAAGTTTTCCGCCCGCATTTGGCTGAGATTGAAGAGTGCGACCCCGGCGTTGAAATAACTGGCCCCGTCCCGCAAACCAACCTGGCGCGTCCAGGAACCATTCGGACGGGCCAGCAAATCCTTAACCGCGTAAAAATCCCGCACCGCGCCCAAAAAGTTGTCGCCCAACTCGGTTTCGTAGAGCGCGGCCACATCGGCCAGGGTTATTAAATCAACGTCCAGGTACAGTATTTTCGCAAATTTTTCGAAAATGGCCGGGGCGAAAAGGCGGTAATAGGTCACCGGGCTCAGGTGGGCGGAAATGAAGAGGCGGCCGATTTTATCGGCAATGACGGCCGAAACATCGAAAAAGCGCAGGCTGATGTTGGGGCGGTTTGCGGCCAGGGATTGGAGCTTGCGTACATCGTCATCCGGCAGGGCGGTTTGCAGGAGCACCAGGTCGTAATTTTTATCGGGCGAGGCCTGGCGGATGACCGACTGGATGGTCGCCGCCGCGTAGGGCGCGTAGTTCGCGTCAGTGGCGAACACCACGGCCACGGCCGGGCCGTCAAAGGCCGGAGCAATGCTTCGGGCCGCACAGTCAGGGGAGGACACGTTTCACCACCTCATTAAAAATACAGCAGGTTATCCAAAACCGGCGCGGAAGCTTTTTTGCTTTTCAGCCGCTGAACATTGGCCGCCCCCGCCGGGTGGCCCCTGGCCGAGGCTTTTTCATACCAGGCGCGGGCTTCGGCCAAATCCCGGCTCACGCCGCGTCCGCTTTCGTAGACATAGCCGACTTCGTTGGCGTTGCGGGGCATGAGGGGCGCGGAATCGCAGCCCCGGCGGGCCCAGTGGGCGGCGCGGATATCGTCCTTGCCCGTGCCCACGCCCTCGCGGTACATCCAGGCCAGGTTGCCCATGGCCAGGTGGTCGCCCAGTTCGGCGGCCCGGCGGGTGTGCTGGAAGGCCTGGCGGGGCTGATCGTCCGCCAGGGCCAGGAAAGCCGCGAAATTCATGGCCGGGGCGAAACGCTTGGCGGCGGAGCCCAGGATATCTTCGGCCCGCTCGAGCCGCTCACGCTGCGCGGGCCCCGGCTGGCCCGGCGGCCAGGCCGGGGGCTGGGGGCCAAAATATTCCAGGTGGGCCAGGGCGGTGCGGAACGCGTCCAGGGTCGCTTCCGGCAAGGTGTCTTCCTGCACGGCCCGCTGCATGGCCGCGCTTTTGGCGGCCAGGGCGGCCCAGAGGGCGGCGGTCTCCCCGGCGGCTTTGCGGCCGTCCAAATCGTTGCGCCGAATGATGATGCTCAGGAAAAGCGCCTCGGGCTCCCCCCGCCGGGCCAGGGGCTGGAGCGCGGCATAGGCCGCCTTATACTGCCCGCGCTGGAACAGTTCCCGGCCGGACGCGCCCCCCTGGGCCCAGGCCGCAGCCGGGAGCAGCAACAGCAGCAGAACTGTCAGGATTTTACGCATCCGCCCTCCCCCGCTTTTTCAAATAGCCCATTAAATTGCTGAAAACGGTCGAGGGCTCCAGACGCTCCAAACAGGGCTGGCCGCAGTTTTTCCGCAGACAGCCCAAGCAGTCCAGTTCCGGCGTTAACACCTCGAAATGGCCGCCGAAGGGGCCGGTGCGCCAGGGCCGGGTGGGGCCGAAGAGGGCCAGGCCCCCCGCGCCCACCGCCGCCGCCAGGTGCATGGGCCCGGTGTCGGCGGTGACCACGGCCTCAGCCCGGGTCATAATATGGGCCAGGGCCGGGAGGCTGGTCTGGCCGCAAAAATTCACCGAAATTTCCGGCACGGCCCGCACGATGGCCTCGCCCCACTCCGCATCCTCGGGGCCGCCGGTGACCGCAATTTCAAGCTCGGTGCTGCGCAAAACTTTTTCGGCCAAATCCAGCCAATGGGGCAGGGGCCAGCGTTTGGTGACCCACTTCGCGCCGGGGTTGAAAATCACAAAGGGGCCATGCACCCGGCGGGCCAGAAGCTCCTCGGCCTCGCGCGCGGCCTGGGGCGGCGGCGTGTAATAGGCCTCGGGCCAGGGCGCGGGCCGCTCCGCCCCCAGGTAGGCGGCGGCGTCGAGATAGCGCAGCACGGCGTGGCGGTCAGGGTCGTAGGGCGGCATTTTTTCGCTGAGGAATTTGTAGGATTTTTCGCGGGTGAGGTCAAACCCCACTTTGCGGCGGCCACGGGCCAGCCGCACCATGAGGCCGCTCTTCAAAAGGCCTTGCAAATCAAGCACAACATCGTATTCCACCGACCGCAAATCTTCCTTAAAAGCCCGGTAAAGCCGGTGGGCCCGCAGCAGCCGCCCGGCCTTGGCCAGGCGGGACAGTTCGCGCCGGGGCGAGATGATGACCCTGTCCAACTGCGGGTGCCCGTGCAGCAACCCGGCGGCGGCGGGCTCCACCAGCCAATCGATCCGCGCCGCCGGATACTTATGGCGCAAGGCTTCCAGGGCGGGCAGGGTCATGACCACATCGCCCACGGCGCTCATTTTAATGATGAGAAGTTTGTCGATATCAGGCATATTTTTAGCACTCACCGGGTTCCGCAAAGGAAAGTATCCACTCCGCCGCCCGGCGCAAATCCGGGGCCACGAGGGTGGGCGACCAGCCCGGCTTTTGCACTTCCCTCAGCCCGTAGCCGGTGAGCACCAGGGCCGATCGGCCGCCCATGGTGTCGGCGGCCTCCAAATCGCGGCGGCGGTCGCCGACCCAGAAGGAGCGGGCCGGGTCAATGGCCAAATCGCGGCAGGCTTTTTCAAACAAGCCGGTGGCAGGTTTGCGGCAGTCGCAGTCGCGGCTGTATTCCGGCACTGTGCCCTCGGGGTGGTGGGGGCAAAAATAGACGCCGTCCAGCCGGGCCCCTTTGGCGGCCAACAGTTCCCGGAGGCGTTGGTGGATATGCTCCAAATCCTCCGCGCTGAACAGGCCGCGCGCCAGGCCGGATTGGTTGGTGACCAGAACCACCTTGAAACCGGCCCGGTTGAGGGCGGCGATGGCCTCGGCGGAGCCGGGGATGAGGCGCAGCTCCTCCGGCGACTTGAGGTATTCCACTTCCTCGTTGACCGTGCCGTCGCGGTCGAGGAACACGCCCGGCGAGGTTCCAGGCCGGGCGCGGGTGGCCAGCAAATCCAGGGCGGCGGCCCGTGCCCGCTCGGGGGTCACGTCGTCGAAGCACATCTGGCGCGGCAGGGGGCATTCCCGCTTGAGGCAGGGCGCGCAGGGCGCGGCAGAGCGGAGCAGGCGGCTGGGGCCCAGCGGCGCGGTGGTCAGGGGGTTGGTGGGGCCGAACATGGCCACGAGAGGAATGTCCAACGCGCCGCCGACGTGCATAAGGCCGGAGTCGTTAGTCAGCAACAGTTTGGCGCGGCGCATCAGGGCCATGGACACTGAGAGCGTGCCCGCCCCGGCCAGGTTGATGGCCCGGCTGCCCAGGCCCTCGGCCACGCGGGCAGCGGCTTCTTTTTCGCCGGGCCCGCCGAGAATCATAGCCCGTCCGGGGATTTCCCCCAAAATATAGTCAGCCGCCCGGCTGAAATTTTCCGCTGGCCAGCGTTTGGCCGAGCCAAAGGCCGCGCCGGGCGCCACCGCCAGCAAAAATTCGCCCGGCCGCACCCCGGCCTTGGCCAGCAGGGCTTCGGCAACGGCGAAATCTTCCGGCTTGGGAGTGAGGCACGGGCGGGTGAAGGGGGCGGCCAGACCGGCCCGTTCCAGAAGTTGCAGATAATAGAATGACTCGTGGATGTAACGGTCGCCCGGCTGGAGCGGCACAGCCTTGGTCAGCAAGGGCGAGCGGCCGTCTCGGGCATAGCCCCAGCGCTGGGGGACGCGGGCCAGGGCGGCGATGAAGGCCGCTTCAAAGGCGTTTTGAAAGAGCACGGCCAGGTCGAAATCGCGGGCGGCCAGGCCCCGCGCCAGTTGCCAGCGGCCCGCAAGGCCCCGGTGCTGGCCGCCGCGGTCGTGGGGCAGCACATCGTCCACGCCGTCCTGGCGGCGGTAAATGTCCATGGCCCAAGGACGGGTGAGCACCGTCAGGCGGCCGGGGAAAGCGGCGGCCAGGGCCCGCGTCGCCGGGAGCGTCATCACCGCGTCGCCCACCCAGTTCGCGCCCCGCAGCAGTATGTTTTCAGGATTCTTCAGATAAACCTCGCCGGGCTGTTCGTAACACCGTTTCCGCCAGTTCGCCGGGCCGGTCAAGCGCCAGTTCCATCTTCAAAATCTTGACCGGCAAAGGAAAATTCGGGGGCAGCTTCACCGCGTCTTTGGCGGTGGTGACCAGGAACTCGGCCCGGCTGGCCAAAAAATCCAGCCCCAGGCGGTTTAGGAGCGGCCGGTCATAAACCTGGTGGTCGCGCAGGGGCACGAAGCGGCATAAATTCACCCCCAAACCAGCCAAGGTGCGCTGAAAAGAATCGGGCCGCCCCAGGCCGCAAAAGGCGAAGACCGGCTTCCCGGCCAGGCTCTCCAAGGGTTCCAGGGCGCCGCCCCCCAGGGGCTGCCAGCCGGTGGGCTGGTATTCGGCGGC
>JAITVE010000073.1 GCA_031285975.1 Candidatus Adiutrix sp.
GCTTGCAGTTCACCAGGTTGGGGTGGGGCCCCGGCTTGAGCCAGGCCACGGCTTCATCCACGAAAACCCGTCGGGGCACGCGGTCGAGGGTGGCGGCCAGGGGCAGCTTCAGGGCGGCGGGGCGGCCGTTGTCGTGCAAATCTTTGACTTTGAAGACCCGGCTCAGGCCGCCCTGGCCCAGGGAGCGCACCACCGCGTAGCGTTCGCCGACAATCTGCCCGGCCCGGAGATCCAGCCACAGGCGGCCGATGAGGGAATCGGCCTCTTCCTGGTGGCGTTCGGGGCCGATGACCGTGGTGGGGGCCTCGTCGCTTTTCGGCAGCAGGTGGAAATTGTGGCCGCAGTTGAGGCACACCGTCCGGTGCCCAAAATTATCGGCGGTCAGAAAGTAGGCGGTCTGACAGCTTGGGCAGGCGGTGGTGGCGGACGGTACGGCGGTCATAATATCTCAGGCGCTTGGATTCGGGCGCACGGCCCGTAAGGTTCATCTTATCATTATTCATCGGAAAAATCACGCCGCCGGATAAATAAATCCGCCCGGCGCCGCCGCTGGGCGGTGCGGCTGGCAACGTTCTATTATAGCATGATTCCGGGCGAATAATGAAGAGCTAGATTGGGCTCAAGCAGGGCCTACGCATCTAATTTCAAAAAGTATGACTGTACAGTATGGTATTGAAATTCAATGTCTTTTCTCCCTGCCATGCGAAAAAATTCACCTGCACATCTCTCGAAAAGCGCGGGACTGGCGCTAAAAAATAAGCGTCAACCTGCTGATTTTTAAAAAATTATCAATGATTTCAACAAAAATTAGATGCGTAGGCCCTGTGGGATCAAGCCCCTTTCAGTATAATAATATATAACAATATAAAGTACTATGATTAGCACGTTAATGGCAATGCAAGCTCCCAGGGCCCAATTATTAACGCCGCCTTCATCTTCCAGCCACTCCATGGCCTGATATTCCTGACCCCGGAATGCTTGATAAGCGTCGTCAATGCGGCAGTTTGTATGATTCCAATAATCCCATCGCCCGGTCACCGCGCAATACGTACTTATGAACAGACCGGGAAGCGAGGAATTTATGTCAAATATTCCCCAGATAACACTCCAAGCCACCAATATGCCTAAAAGAAGCCACCCCTTACGGTACATTTTGCGATAAAAATACCAGAATGGCCCCATGAAAAATGCGGGCCAGGAATAATTAAAAGTTTTTCTACCCGTGCCTTTAAAGGTTTCAAAATAGTCTTCAAAGGCGTGATAACGGTCTCCAACATAGGCATTTTCAGCCGCTTGCCGCATTTGCTGCGATTGCTGCCCCCCAATGAGGCTTGCCTGTCCGAAGCTGTTCGCTGACATATTCATTTTGCCCTGCCTTAAAATATTTATGATGTAAAAACGATATTTTTTACTATACCATAAAATATGGCCAAAATAAAACCAGGATTTTCGCACAAAAAACCGCCGCCCGTCCCGGCCGGGAAGGGCGGCGGCCTGAAACGCCTGAACGGCTCAGAGCATAATGTCGTCCTGCTCAATGGCCTTGAGCAGGTCTTTTTTCAGCGAGGCCGCTGTTTGGTAATAAATGGCCGGGTCATCCTCCAGGGCCTTGTCCAGCACCTCGGCCAGGTGGGGCGGAGCGTCGGGCATGAGGCTTTTCAGGGGGCGCGGCTTTTCGTTCAGCACCACCTGCCAGGGGTCGCGCTTGGAACTGAAGCGGCGCGGGTATTCGCCGGTGATGAGCTTGAAAAGGGAGGCCGCCGTGGCCCACACGTCCACCTCCGGCCCGGCGTATTTGAAATTCATGGCCTGCTGGCGGGGCATGGTGGCCGGGGAGCCCGCCACCGTGCCGGTGCGGGTGTTGCAGGAGCCGCCCTGGCTGTGGTATTTGGCCACCCCGATGTCGGCGATTTTGGGGATCAGCCCATCCTCGCCGCCCAGGAAAATGTTGGCCGGCTTCACATCGCGGTGAATCATGCCCACGGTGGATTTGCCCATCGGCCCGTCCGGCCCGCTGGAGGCCAGGCGGGCGTGGTGCAGGAAGTCCAGCCCGTCCAGCACCGGCAAAATGATGGACAGGGCCCGCTCCACGGAGAGGCGGCCGCCGTTGGCCGTGCGCTCCTCTTCGCTGGAGCCGCCGCTGCAATATTCCATCAGCACGACATAGGCCCCGCTGTACGACCCTGCCTCATACATCCGCACCACGTTGCGGTGCCGCAGGGCCCGGCCCAGGGCCGCTTCGCGCAAAAAACTTTTCCGCGCCCACAAATTGCTGGACACCGCCGGGGGCATGACTTTCAGCGCCAGCTGCACCGCGCTTTCGCGCCGGGTGACCAAAAACACCGCCGAGGTGGCCCCGCGCCCCAACAGCCCGTCAATGCGCAAGCCCTTGAGCGGGCTCAGCGCGCTGATGCGGCGGCTGAGTCCCGCCTTCAAAAGTTTCAGGGCCGCCACCGGGTTGGCCCGGCAGCCGTCGCACAGCACGTCCGGCGAGCACAACGTGGTCAGCGCGGATTTCGGCAAGGCCTGCCCGCAGCCGGGGCAGTGCGTGCCCCGCCGAAACGAAACTTTTTCCGCGTTCGGCAAATTGGAAATGGAAACCCGGAACCAGGCGTCCCCGAGGTTGATGACG
>JAITVE010000107.1 GCA_031285975.1 Candidatus Adiutrix sp.
CGCTGGCCATGGGCTTCCCCGGCATGATCCAGGGCACCGTCACCGCCCCCTTCGACGTGGTCTCCGACCTTCTGCGCGGCACCGTCGGCACCATGAAGGACATGTTCCGCAACGGCGAAAAGCTGCTGAAGCTCATTGACTGGGCCGAAACCTACCAGGCCGGGGTCATCCGCGGAATGAAGGCCAACGGCGCGACCCGCGTGTTCTTCCCCCTGCACAAGGGCATCGACCCCTTCATGAACGACGCCCAGTTCCGCAAGTTCTACTGGCCGAGCCTGGATCGCCTGCACAAGCTGTGCATGTCTCTGGATCTCACCTGCGTGGACGTTTTGCAGCACGCCTGGGACAGCCGTTTGGAAATCATCGCCGACTCGGCCCCCGGCCACATGGTCTACAACTGCGAGCAGACCGACGTGGTCAAGGCCAAAAAGGTTATGGGCAAAACGGCCTGTATCCTCGGCGGTATGCCCCTGTCCACCCTGTTGGTCGGCAAGCCCGACGCGATCCGCGACCAGGTCAAGCGGGTTATGGATGAAGCGGCCCCCGGCGGCGGCTTCATCATGGGCGTGGGCGGCAGCATCATCAACTGCTCCCGTGCCAACTTCGATGTTTTCTACGAAGCTTCCATGCAGTACGGGAAATATTGATAATGACCCCCTAGGGCCGCCTCTGGATGCTTTTCAGAAAGCGGCCTGAGCACCCCCGGTTCCGCGAGGCCTTAGGCAGCCAAGCGGGGCCGGGGGCAACCTGAATTAAAGGGCCCTTTGATTCAGGTTGCCCCCGCAGTGGATCTTGGATCCGAACTTCGAGGAGAAGTTATGAAAAAATTTGCAGTTTTAGCGTTAGGAACGATTTTAAGCGCCGCTATGGCCGTCCCGGCCTTCGCCGCCAGCCAGATTGACTTCAGCGGTTACTACCGCACCATGTACATCAGCGCCAGCAACATGGGCCGCCAGTCCGGCGACGCCGCCTTCACCGACTCCTATTTCGCGCACCGTTTGAATTTGGAATTCACTTTCCGGCCGACCGACGAAATCTATGTCAACTGGCGCGTGCGGGCCCCCCACTTCGACAGGTGGGGCCAGAGGGCTCCCTACGAAGCCGGCAGCTTTTACACCTATCACCTGTACGGCGTTATTGAAAAAGACTGGGGCCGTTTGCTGGTCGGCATCAACCAGGAAGAGCATGACACCTACGGTCTGGGCTCCCTGGGCTGGGTGCCCATCACCACGCAGCCTTATTTCACCAAAGTCGGCGTTTTTGAAGACGGCGGCAACAACCCCATGATCCGCTATACCAAGCGTTGGGACAACGGCTTCCAGATTTTGGCCCAGTTCAGCAACTTGGGCACTGCCTACAACCAGGCTGATACCCTGGCCGCTGGCAGCCCTGATTGGTCAGGCAGCGACATTGACCGCAGAACCTATCAGCTGGAACCGGCCTTTTTCTGGGACGGCGGCGGGGTTGCGCTGAACATCGGCCATGAGCGCAATGCCATCACCCCGGCCTATACCCCCGCTCTTGGGTTCGCCGCTCTTCCCGCCGGTGCGCAAGCCGGGCCTATGACCGAATGGTATCTGAACCCGGCCCTGAGCCATAGCTGGGGCAATTTCAGCGTCCATTTTGAAGGCAAGGCCGCCTGGCAGAAACGGGATTTGGCCAACATGCCTGCGGGCCAGCCCGGCAGTGTGGACAGTTCCGGCTTGGGCGCGTATCTGGACTTGAACTACCGCTATAAAACCAACCGGGTCAACCTGGCTGGCTGGTGGGTTCAGGGCACCGACCTGGATAAGGACGCCGCCGACTTATCAGAAGAAAGCAAAAGCGGCGTTGACATGGGCGACTCTTTTTACCCCTTGCTGATTGCCCATTCTCACCATTTCGTCCACACCAACAGCCGCTATGGCGTCCCTGCGGCGATGGCTCCGCAGTCCCGCTTTGGCCCCAACAGCGTTGACCTGCGCACCGGCTCCAGCGTGAGCTGGGGCAGCATCGGCTTTGCCAACAACGCCTACCGCAACCTGATTGCCAGCGGGCATAACGCGCTTGCTCCGCTGTCCATCGCCGGGGCTGACAACGGCGCTTTTGCCGGTTTTAGAGCGGACAGAATCCTCAATGCTAATGAGGCCACCAGAAGCATGAACGCTTCCACCAGCGCCAACCATTGGGCTATTTCCATCAACGGCACCCATGCTTTCAGCCGCAGTGTGGGCCTGAGCTACAACTTCGCCTACCTGGGCTTGAACAACCCCAACTACCGGGTGGTTGACCGGGCCGTAAGCGCGGCGGGCACCACCGGCTGGACGTACCAATACGCCGAACAGTCCAAAGACCTGGGCTTTGAAGCCGACCTGGGCCTGCGCATCAACCTGTTGGACAACCTGACCTTCATCACCGCTTTCGGCTATATGTTCAACGGCGACGCCTATAAAGAACTCAACGGCTACCGGATGACGACCACCGATGCCAACGCTCTCAACAGCGACACCACCGTGACCGCCGACTGGGGCAAGCCGAAGGACACCTATCAGTGGATCAACACGCTTAACTTCGCGTTCTGATTCCGCCGCATTCCAGGGGGAGGCTTGACGATAGAAGGCCTCCCTCTTTTTCAAACATGAGTAAGGAGATTCCAGCCATGATTATCATTGGTGAAAAAATTAACGGCACCCGCAAAAAGGTTGGCGAAGCCATCCTGGCCCGCGACGCCGATTTTATCCGCGACCTGGCCCGCAAGCAAGTCGAGGCGGGCGCGAACTATTTGGATGTGAACGCCGGCACGACCCCCTCCAGGGAGCCGGAAGATATGGTGTGGCTGGTCAACCAGGTTCACGAGGCGACGCCGGATACCCCCATCTGCCTCGACAGCCCCAACCCCCTGGCCCTGGCCGCCGGTCTCGAAGTGGTCAAGAGCTTCAACCCCGCGAAAATCATGGTCAACAGCCTCTCCGGCGAGGCGAAGCGGGTGGAGGGCGTGCTGCCCCTGGCCGTGAAATATCAGACGGAACTCATCGTGCTGGCCCTGGACGACCAGGGCATCCCCGAGACCGTTGAAGGCCGCCTGGTCATCGTCCGCCGCCTGGTGGAGATGTGCCGCAAACAGGGCCTGCCCGACGAAAACCTGTACATCGACCCGTTGGTTATGACCATTTCCACCAACACGGGCGCCGGTCTGGTCACCCTCGACACCCTGCGGGCCATCAAGTCCGAGTTCCCGAAAGTCCACATGACCTGCGGCCATTCGAACATCAGCTTCGGTATGCCCCTGCGCTCCATCCTCAACCAGGCGTTCATGGCCCTGACCATTGACGCCGGGCTGGACAGCGCCATCAGCGACCCGGAAAACCGCGACCTGAAAGCCATGGCCCTGGCCGCCGAAACCCTCTTGGGCCGCGACCGCCACTGCCTGAAATTCAACCGTGCCTTCCGCGCCGGTCTCATTGGCCCGGCCACGAAATAACCTCTCACCAGCGGGCAGGGGAGGCCGGAGCCGCCCCCTTCCCTTGCCCGGCTGAAAGGGCCGGGCAGGGCCGCCAAAGGCCTTCTCAGCCCGCAATGATTGAAAAAGCCCGCCAGGCCGTGACGACCTGCGGGGCGCTGAAAAACGCCGCCCCCAAAGCGCGGCCCGGCGTTCGCGCCCACACCCAAGACCACGTTTCCGAGCCTTTAAGATTTGAATGAATCCTTCCGGCCTCTCTTTTCCGCACATCTCCCTGACTGCCGCGAAGGCAGCTAACGTTCGGGCTTGCCTGGAAGACGGGTGGGCCTCGCCCGCGCGCCGCCTTCCGCCGCTTCCCCAAAGCAGCCTCGTCCGCTCCTCGACTCCCACGCCCGCCTTGGCCGGGCCGGGAGGCTTCCTGACGGACGCCGCTACATCACCGCACACCAGGAAGTAACCGCATCCATGTCTGAGCAAAACACTGCCGCCCGGATTCCATCTGTTGACAAAATCGGCAAAATTCACATCGGCGTTTTCACCGTCATCTGGCTGGCCTTCATGACTTCCAACGTGGATCGCTTCGCCTGGGGCAGCGTCATGCCCACGGCCAGCGCCGACCTGGGGCTTTCGGGTGCCGGGGCCGGGGGGTTGATGACCGCTTTTTTCATCGGCTACATCTGCACCCAGATTCCCGGCGGCTACCTGGCCGACCGCTTCGGCTACCGCCGGGTGCTGCTGACCAGCTTTCTGGTGATGGGTTTTTTCACGGCCATGATGGGCACGGTGGAAAGTTATAAGGCCGGGTTCATCTACCGGCTCATGGCCGGGCTGGGCTCGGGCTGCGTCTACGCCTCTTCCCTGCGGGCCATTTTCGAGTGGTTCCCGGAGCGGAGCCGGGGCACGGTCATCGGCCTCTTCCTCACT
>JAITVE010000124.1 GCA_031285975.1 Candidatus Adiutrix sp.
CGGGTGTTCCAGCCGATCTCCACGCCGGCTTCGACCAGCTGCTGGGAGAAGGTGGTGCCGCCCTGGTTGGCGCACATGAAGACGTAGATGGAGCGCTTCTGGTATTCCAGGGCGATCTGCTTGGCGATCTCCGGGTTGGGAGCGGCGCCGACGATGGCGGCGAAGCCGGGGGCCGAGCCGTCCACGAACTGCACGCCGCGTTTACGGAAGACGGAGTCTTCAGCCGCGCCGAGCCAGATTTTGCCTTTTTCCAGGTCAACGTCTTCGCTGACCAGGTAGAAATCGGGGTCTTCGACGTAGCGGATGGCTTCGACGATTTCCTCAGCCAGGATGGCGGCCATACCGGCGTCCAGCAAGGGCCCGAGGTAGGGCAGGTGGTTCT
Organism: Candidatus Adiutrix sp.; assembly: GCA_031285975.1. Lineage (GTDB taxonomy): Bacteria > Desulfobacterota > Desulfarculia > Adiutricales > Adiutricaceae > Adiutrix. The sequence goes on from JAITVE010000124.1 coordinate 383, forward strand.
GGATTTTCACGTGGGCGGGCAGAAGGGCGCGGGCCACTTCCAGGGGCTTTTTGGCGTCGCCCAGGGTCTTGACCGGAATGCCCAGGAGAGAATAAATAATCGGCAGGTAGTAAGCGGTGTTCGGGAACTCCAGCTTCTGATCCGGCCCATATTTCTCAAGCGCTGTACGGTAGATACCTTCAGCTTTCTGAACGATATTGTAACCACCCTGAATGGCGGCAAAGGCTACGAGTTTTGACATCTTGTACAATCTCCCTTTCGTCTAGCGGAGTTCCGCTTCGTGCGGAACTCCGTGCATGACATGCTTAGGCAACTTCCAGTTTCTGACGGTCGGCCATATCCATCAAGACGCGTTCGCGGGCCTGGTCGATGCCCAGGGCTTTGCGCTTCTTGTCGAGGTGCGCGATAATCATCTGCGCGGCCTTCACCGGTTCGGGCTCGTAGGCCCACTTGCCGCCGTAGAGCTCTTCCATTTCGACTTCCAAATGCTCGACGAGCTTGGGAGAGCCGTAAATCGGCAGAGGCACGCCGAGAACGACGTACACGCCGGAAGTAACGAAGTACTGCCCGATGCCCACGGCCTTTTCACTCATCCAGCCGGGCGCGGCGCCGGCGGCCGGAAGGTCGGCCAGTTCCTTGCCCAAACCGCCCGCCTTGACCACTTCGGTGGCGGCGGTGAGGATGCGGGAGTTATCAACGCAGGAGCCCATGTGCAGAACCGGCGGGATACCCACGGTTTCGCAGACTTCGGCCAGGCCGGGCCCGGCGTAGACGGCGGCGGCTTCGGGGGTGAGTAAGCACGCCTTGCCGCAGGCCATGGCCGAGCAGCCGGTGGTCAGGACGATGACGTCGTTGCGGATCAGCTCTTTGATGAGGTCGATATGCACGCGGTCATGCTCAACGCGGGCGTTGTTGCAGCCGACGACGCCCACCACGCCGCGGATGCGGCCGTTGATGATGTTGTCGTTCAGGGGCACAAAGGAGCCGCGGAAGGTGCCGCCGAGGTGATACTTGATGGCCTCGGTGGAGAAGCCCACGACCATTTTGTTGGTCTCGCTGGGGATGTTGACCGTCTCAGGCTTGCGGTTCTTGAAGTTGTCGGCCGCCAGCTTGACGATTTCCTTGGCCTTGGCCATGGCGTGGTGCTCTTCGAACTGGATGTGAACGGTGTTCTTCCCGGAAGCGCACTTGGCGATGGGCATGGTGGTGACGAACTTGGTGTGATAGCATTCGCTGATGTTGGCCAGGTTCTCCATGACGCACTGCACGTCAACGACCATGGCTTCCACCGCGCCGGTGATCACGGCCAGTTCCTGCTGCAGGTAGTCGCCGGCGATGGGCATGCCGTGGCGCACCAGGATTTCGTTGGCGGTGCAGCACATACCGGCCACAACGTAGCCTTCCGCGCCCACGCTCTTGGCGTATTCAATCATGTCCGGGGTGTGAACCGCCGCCACGATCATTTCAGAAAGCAGGGGGTCATGGCCGTGAACGATGATGTTGACCTTGTTGTACGACAGGCAACCCAGGTTGATGTTGCCGGCGTTGGGGTACGGGGTACCGAACATGATGTCCTGAAGATCGGTGGCCATCATGGAGCCGCCCCAGCCGTTGCCCAGGGAGCAGCGGGCGCCCTGGTTCAGCAGGTTGCGGTAATCCTGATCCACGCCCATGTGGGTGCGGTGCATAATTTCAACCACTTCGCGGTCGATGCCCCGGGGCCAGACATTGTGCTTAACCCAGCGGTCCTGGGTGGCCTGGGGAGCGCGGCCGGGATAAATCATGCGGCCCTGCTGGTTGCCCCACTGGCCCAAAGCGATATCGGCGATTTCGCGGGCAATTTCCCACTTGTCGCGGGGGAATTCTTCGTCGCCTTCTTTAACGGTGGATTCAACACCAAAGAGGGCGGCCACTTCGCGCAGCTTGATTTCATCTTTGATGGTGTAATCTTTGGCTTCGCCATAAGCCATGGCCCGGAAGGTTTCAGCCACGCCGCGGCCGTGGTCGGAGTGGGCGGAGCAGCCGGCGGCGATCATGCGCACCATATTACGGGCGGCAATGGTTTCCGGGGTGGCGCCGCACAGACCTTTGCGGGTATCGGGTTCGGAACCGTCTTTGATACCCTTGGTCAAGGGCAGGCGGCAGGGGCCCTGCGAGCAGACTTTGCAGCAGATACCCTCGGTGCCGATGTTGCACTGCTTCATTTTCACAGCCCGGTCAAAGATGGTCTCCTGACCCCTGTCCTGGGCTATATGGAGCATTTTTATTGTTGCTTTATCGATAGTTACGGCCTCGGGGACCGCCTTCTTCACATCTTCAGACATGGAAACTCCTTTCAAAGAGTCACTTTTCGCCTTTCGTAGGCGAGATTGCCTTTAACAGGGCGATTGAACCGTTGTCCTCCCCTGAAGGAAAACCCCGGCCCTTCAGCCGCCCTTTTAGTATCTGGGGATTCTGACGTGAACCCGATCAAGTTCACGCATGAGCTGATCGGCCACAGCTTCACCGGGTTTGGAAACTTCGGTGGATTTGGTCATCTTCTTTTCTTTTTCTTTGGCCATAGCTTGTACTCCTTGCAGAGGCTTAATTTATGGAAATTTCTTCGTCTCCGCAGCCCTGTGAAGGGGCGCGGAGACACAAAAGGCTTACTTCTTGAACTTGTCGGCGGGGATAACCGGCACAGCCGGCAGATCGCCCTTCACCGCGCCGCCTTCATAAGCCAGCTCAACATATTCGCGCACAATCTTCACAGAAGAAGGATGGCGCATGGAAAGCACGGCAACGCCAGCGCCCAGAACCGCGATGGCTTCGGTGGTTTCCATCAGAACGCCGCGGCAGGCCGCATCGCCCAGTTGGGGGAAATCAGCGGTGGACTGGTTGGCTTCCTTGGATTTCCAGACATCCTCACCGAAGAAGCTGATCATGGGCTGCTGCAGGTTGTCGTCCTGCTGAACCAGAGCGGCCATCTGGATACGTTCCATAACGGAATAGCCGTATTCCATGCCATAGCCCAAACCGCCGGTGGTGGGGTCGACAATGATTTTGTCTTTGGTCAGGCCCAGGCCGGTCAGCAGAATGTTCAGCTGCTTGGCCAGGTTGACGTCAATGGGGGTACGGGCGATGACCGTGTGGCCATAGGCCAGGGCCTGGGCGCCGATCTGCTTGTAGTTCTTTTCGGTGACGGGGCCGAGAATCAGGTTCTTGTTGGCGAACTTTTCAGCCAC
>JAITVE010000130.1 GCA_031285975.1 Candidatus Adiutrix sp.
TCCAGGTCAAGATAGTGGTCGCCAAATTTCGAATTCTGTTCCGGGTCAAGCACTTCCAAGAGAGCAGCCGAAGGGTCGCCCCGGAAGTCAGTGGACATTTTGTCCACTTCGTCCAGGCAGAAGACCGGGTTGGAAGTCTTGGCCTTCCGCAGGCTCTGGATGATTTTGCCGGGCATGGCCCCGATGTAGGTGCGGCGGTGGCCGCGAATCTCGGCCTCGTCCCGCACCCCGCCCAGGGACAGGCGCACGAAGTTGCGGCCCAAAGCGCGGGCCACCGAGCGGGCCAGGGAGGTTTTGCCCACCCCCGGAGGGCCCACCAGGCACAGGATGGGGCCCTTGTTCTTTTTGACCAGGCTCTGCACGGCCAGATACTCAAGGATGCGCTCCTTGGGCTTTTCCAGGCCGTAATGGTCTTCGTCCAAAATCTTCTCAGCGGCGTTGATTTCCAGGGTGTCGCGGCTGCGCTCAAACCACGGCAGGGCCAGAATCCAGTCGATGTAGTTGCGCACCACCGTGGCTTCGGCGCTCATGGGCGACATCATCTTCAGCTTTTTCAGCTCGTGCCGCACCTTCTGCCCGGCTTCCTTCGACAGCCGCCGCCGCTTGACCTTTTCCTCAAGCTCGGCGATTTCGTTCTTCATGTCGTCAGAATCGCCCATCTCCTTCTGGATGGCCCGCATCTGCTCGTTGAGGTAATATTCCTTCTGAGTTTTCTCCATCTGTTTCTTGACGCGGTTCTTGATGCGCTGCTCAATTTGCAGCACCTCAATTTCACCGCGCATCAATTCATACAGAGCCTCCATCCGGGCCAGGGGGCTGACCAGGGCCAAGAGGGTCTGCTTGTCTTCCAGCTTCAGCGACAGGTGGTTGACCATGCCGTCGCAGAGCTGGGAAGGGTCTTTGATGGAAGCCACTGTGGAGACGATTTCCGGGGGAATTTTCTTATTAATCTTGGCATAGGCTTCAAAGGTGGAATTGAGGCTGCGGAAGAGGGCCTCGGTTTCCAGGGGCGACTCGTCCGGCTCAATCAGGCTTTCCACTTCAACATAGAAAAAATCCTGGCTGTCCAGAAATTTATCGATGCGGCCCCGCGCCTTGCCCTCCACCAGGGCCTTGACCGTGCCGTCCGGCAGGCGCAAGAGTTGCAGCACCGTGCCGATGGTGCCAATCTCATGGATGTCGGCCTCCTGGGGCTCGTCCACCTTGGCCTCTTTCTGGGTGCAGAGAAAAATGCTTTTCTCCAGGCTCATGGCGTGTTCCAGAGCCTTGATGGATTTTTCCCGCCCGACGAACAGGGGCACCACCATATGGGGGAAAACCACCACGTCGCGCAGCGGCAAAAGGGGCAGATGGAGTCGGGGCCCCGAAATCTTGGTTTTACTTTTACTGGAACCAAACAACATTTTTACTCCGTACCCTCATGAGGGAGAAAACCCGGCCTCAGGCCACGTCGTTTTCATACTTGGCGGCGGGCTGGTCGCCGCCGTAGATGATGATAGGCTCTTCCTTCCGCAGAATCACTTCTTCGGAAATCAGGCATTCCCGCACCTTTTCCATGGCCGGGAGGTCATACATGATGTTGAGCATGGCCGCTTCCAGAATGGCGCGGAGGCCGCGGGCCCCGGTTTTGCGCTTCAGGGCCTCGGAGGCCACGGCCACCAGGGCTTCCTCAGTGAATTTTAACTCGACATCCTCATAGCGGAACAGCTTTTGGTACTGCTTCACCAAAGAGTTCTTGGGTTCCTTGAGGATGCGCACCATGGCGTCTTCGTCCAGTTCGCCCAGGGTGGCCACCACCGGCAGGCGGCCCACGAATTCGGGGATGAGGCCAAATTTCAGCAAATCTTCAGGCTGGCAGTCGGCCAGCACCTCGCCCACGCCCCGGTCGTCGAGGTTGGTCTCGACCTCGGCGGTGAAGCCCATGGTCTTGACCCCCACCCGGCTTTTGATGAGGTGATCCAGCCCCACGAAGGCCCCGCCGCAGATGAACAGGATGTTGGTGGTGTCCACCTTGGTGAATTCCTGCTGGGGATGCTTGCGCCCGCCCTTGGGCGGCACGGCGGCCACGGTGCCCTCGATGATTTTCAACAGGGCCTGCTGCACGCCCTCGCCGGAGACGTCGCGGGTGATGGAGGCGTTGTCGCCCTTGCGGGCCACTTTGTCGATTTCGTCAACATACACAATGCCCCGCGAGGCCTTGGCCACATCGTAATCAGCGGCCTGGAGGAGGTTGACGATGATGTTTTCCACATCCTCGCCCACATAGCCCGCCTCGGTGAGGGCGGTGGCGTCGGCAATGGTGAAGGGCACGTTGAGAATGCGGGCCAGGGTCTGCGCCAGGAGCGTCTTGCCGCTGCCGGTGGGGCCGATCAACAGGAGGTTGGACTTTGACAATTCCACATCGTCGCCGTCGTCCTGGCTCTCAATGCGCTTATAGTGGTTGTAAACGGCCACGGACAGGATTTTCTTGGCCTGTTCCTGGCCGATGACGTAATCGTCCAGAATGGCTTTGATTTCGTGGGGCTTGGGGATGGCCTGGCTGGAGCGGGCCATCTTGATGGCCGGGTCGGAGGCCATGATTTCGCGGCATTGTTCCAGGCACAGTTCGCAGATATGAATTTTGTCCGGCTCGGGCCCGGCAATCATGCGAACCCCTTCCCGCTGGGGCATTCCGCAGAAGGAACAGACCGGCTGGTTCGGTTTTTCAAAATCTTTGGTCGTCGTCATATGTATATACTCACTTCCGTGGCGAAAGGTTAGCCGTTCTAACGATAAGACCGCCCGGGTTATTTTTCAAGCTTGTTCGGTTCCCTCGGCTCGACCACTTTGTCGATCAGGCCGTATTCGCGGGCTTCCTCGGCCCCCATGTAGTTGTCGCGCTCGGTGTCCTCGACGACTTTCTCAAAGGGCTGGCCGGTGTGGAAGGCCATGATTTCATTCAAAGTTTTCTTGGTGCGGGCCATTTCACGGGCCTGGATGTCAATGTCCGTGGCCTGGCCGTGAAAGCCGCCGGAGGGCTGGTGAATCATGATGCGGCTGTTGGGGAGGGCGGCCCGTTTGCCCTTGGCCCCGGCCGTCAGCAAAAAAGCGCCCATGCTGGCCGCCTGGCCGAGGCAGAGGGTGGCCACATCGGGTTTGATGAAGCGCATGGTGTCATAAATGGCCATACCGGCCGTGACCGAGCCGCCGGGGGAGTTGATGTAGAGGTGCACGTCTTTTTTGGGGTCTTCCGATTCCAGGAAAATGAGTTGGGCGCAGATGAGGTTGGCGACATTGTCGTCCACCGGGGAGCCCAGAATAACGATGCGGTCTTTCAGCAGCCGCGAATAGATATCATACGCCCGTTCGCCGCGCCCGGTCTGCTCGACCACCATGGGAACATACATAGAATTGCATCTCACTTTCATATCACAAGCCCGAGGGCCGCGCTTCGCCGAACCGGGGTCTCTCCCGGCCGGGATATTTGCTCGTCGTTACCCCGTCTATAATAAACTTATTGTAAATAATTACAAGAGCAATCGGCTTAAAATAAGCCCAATCCCTCCCCAAAAGCCCCTTTCGCGGCATTTTTTTCCATCATACGACGGAAATTTCAGCGGATACCCCGCCTCTCCCTTCATGAAGCAAAAACAAAGCCAAAACAAAAACCGCCACACCGGCCCCCGCGCCCTGTAGCGGAAAAAACGAAAGAAATGTTTTTTTTGAAGACAGCTTGCCCGCCCCCACCGCAACGCCACTTGTCTGAGCCGTTCAGGCGAGTTGTGGCGTTGCTCCGCCGAGCCCTCTATTTGCTAGCCGACACGCAGGTTCAGGGGCGCGTAGCCCCTGGCGCACGGAGAGTTCAGAGAGGGCTTCGCGTCAAGCCCTCTCTGGCGGGGCTTAAATTCGAACCCGATAGGGTTTGAATATACTGAGATTGCGCAATAGCGCAAAGATTGGGCAGAGCCCCATACTAATCCAGATTCTTAGCCCGCGCGAAGCGCGCTCTCCCTTTGCGGGATGAGGTACTTTCTCAGCAATTCCGGCCACATCTCCGGCCAGCCCCGCCAATGGTTGGTGGCAATCTCAATCCGCCGAAAATTACTAAAATGCGCCAGCGTCTGAAAATGCCCGCTCATGCGCGGCGGGATGATAGCGTCTTCGGAACCATAAAAATGCACCTGCGGCAACCCGGCCAAAAGCCC
>JAITVE010000177.1 GCA_031285975.1 Candidatus Adiutrix sp.
CGCCGGGCACCATCAGATTACCGTCGTCGTCACGGCGCACCCCGCCCACGGCATTAATGCCGGCCACTTCCAGGAAGGGATTTTTCAGCAGTTCCGCAGTGGGAGTGAGGCCGTCGATCTGCGCGGCGAACTCTTTGGCTACATCAAGGCCAATAGCCCATTTGGCCATCGACAGGTTTTCAGCCTTGTCGTCCCTGGCCAGGCGGCGGGCCGCAGCCTGTGCTTTCTGGGCTTCTTTGCCGATAACGGTCAGTTCCTGGCCGGTATACGTCCAGGCCCGGTATTCGCCTGAACGGTGATTTTTCAGCCAGCCGTTGGGCCGATCATTGTTCATAGCGGCGTAGTAGGCGCCGTCCTTGGCTCCGGCTTTGCCGCCTTCCACTGGAACACGATAGATTTTGCCGTCCATATTCGGCAGGCCGTCCAGTTGGAAGCCGTTCTCCTTCAAGACTGTGGCGAGTTCTTCGGCGGCGGCCAGGACTTTTTCCGGCTCCGGCTCCCGTTCCGGTATCCATTGGCTCAGCTTGGCCAGATCAGTGCCGGGCTCGGCCAGCCAGACTTTTTCATCCCGGTTCCAGGTGGCCCCGGCCGCTTTGGCCAGGTGCTTTTCTTCATAGGGCACGGCCAGGATGACTCGCTCAATGGCGATTTCAGGGACAGCGGCCAGGTCGGGCTTCTGTTCCGGCGCGGTTTCAAGATAACGGCGGGGCGGGAACTTTTTGGTGATTTCATCCAAATTCTTATTGTTGATGCTGGTGACCCAGGCACCTTTCCTGTTGTCAAAAAAGGCCCCTAAATCCTTGGCTTCCTGGCGCTGCGAATAGGGAACTTCCAGGGCCAGGCGGTCGTTCAGGTCAGGCTCGACCATGCCGGGGTTGTTCAAGTCCTGGGCCGACAGCCAGCGTCCGAGTTTGCTCAGTTCCACGCCAGGCCGGGCACACCAGGCCTTGTTGTGCCGATCCCAGGTGGCCCCCAGGGCCTTGACCATATCCTTTTCCTCAAAGGGAACCCGCAAGGGCATGGTATCGCTGCTGTATTTAAAGGAAGGCTTCACGCCAAGGTTCAAAGCCTGGGCTTCGGTGACGCTGGCCTCGCGGTTGTCAAAGGTGCTGACAACAGAATCATCGTGCCCGGAAACCACGGCGAAGACCGTAGCCTGGGCCTCGTCAAAGGTTCGAATCCAGGCTCCCTGTTCCGGCTTGTCCTCCGGCCCGGCCGGGCGGAAGCCTTGAGAATAGTATTCCGGGGCAGAGCGTTCCCGGCGGCGGTCTTCCAGGTCTTGCACTTGCGTCCGCTCCAGACTGGTAATGTACAGCCGGATATTGTCGGCCTGAACTGCGGCCCGGAAAAATATCTCCGGGTCTTTTTCAAGGACTTGTATCCAATGGCCGATGATGCGGCTATTGGCGTCCGGGTCGAATTTTATATCCAAATCCTGGGCAAGCATGGCCCCGGCCAGGGTTTCCTGCAAATGCGCCTGAACCTGCTGTTCCCCGCTGACCAGGCCCGCCCGCCAGCCCAGGCGGTGGGTCTGGCCAGTCCAGGACACCAGTTCCTTGAGGGCCAGGGAATAATAGGCTTCCTCATAGACCAGCTCTTTTTCCGGCAGGATGATGGTATCGGTCTGTGATTGATACGTACCCGCGTAGGGGCTGGCCTCATGCCGGATGATGGCCCCGGAATTGGCCAGTATGGCCGAAACCCGATCCAGCGGGTCGTTCTGAACGGTTGGCGGCTCGTAAGGCGGCAGTTCCTGGCCGTCCAGAGTCATCAGGTCGCGGGCACGGTAGACGGCGAAGGTCCGCATGAGGGGCCGGTCGCGCCTGACGGTTTCCAGAACCTGATTGCCGATGTTGTTCAGCCGGGGAGAACCGTCTGGGTTATAGACCGGCACCTCCTGGGTGTACTCCCAGAAGACGAGGCGGCGCGGCGGGGCAAAGTCTTTGACCTGATAGCCCTGGGCCTCAGCCTGTTTTTTGGTCAGCCAGCGCGGGTCGCTCTCACCCCGTTCGGTTAAAATCAGCCGGTTGATGCCGGAATAGCCTTTGCCGGTGAGGCCGCTGATTGGCGGGGTGATGTCCCCGGCTTCAAAGGGATAGGCGAAGGGGGAATCGCCGTTTTTTAAACTGGACAGAAAGCGGTCAACGATTTCTTGGCGGGGATTGGTTTTTTCATTGGGCATACGCTTATCTCCTGCAAACAGTGGCTTCGCCGTAGGAATCGGCGGATTCGGGAGCGGAGGGTTGAGCAGGCGGTTTACGGTTAGCCGTTTCCTTCTCGATCTGGCCCATCAACCCTCTCAGGGTGCGATCCGGGCCGGAGAACATGGCCATGTCGTTGTAGGAAATTAAGCTGTGGTTGCGCTCTTCATGGGAAAACTGCGGATAGACAACCACCGCACCGCGTTTGCGGGCTTCCCGGCGGGCTTTGTCCCGGCCGTGGCTTTTGCCGTCCTCGTTGTTGAGGCAAACGACGATCTGCGACCTGGGGAATTTCTGGCGCAAAATCTCCACCACGGATTTGACGTTGCTGGGCCGAAAAGCGACCGCCACGGGCCAGCCGGTGTTTTCATAGAGAAAGGCGCCGGTGGCGTAATCCAGGGCTACGAAGATCGCGTGGCGGCCGTTGGGCATTTTGGCGATTCTTCTGAATTGGTTGTGACCGATCATCAGCGCCGCGCCATACACCCTCGCGCCAGGCTCCAGGCTGGTCTCGCCGTAAGGGGTAATGGTCAAAAGGTTGCGGGGCTTGGGGATATAGGCGGTGCCGGTGAAACTGGCCTTCAAGTCCACGCCGACGCCTAAAAGGTTGCCGTCATCGTCCACGCTGAGGTCAAAAGCGCCGACGTCGTTGTCCTCCAGATAGGGGTGGTAATGGCTGGCCTCGTAAGAATTGGTCAGCTTGGCCAGGATGGTTTCAATGGCCCGGCTGTGGCGTTCTTTGTCGGTGATGTTGGATGCGGCTTTAACGGCCGTTTCCGGGGGATTCGATGATGTTTCAGTCATGGTAAACTCCTTGTGGCGCCGCTCGGCGGCGATAGAAGTGTGGGGTTGCAACTGTAGCTCGTTTGAGCTACAATCAAACAGATGGAATGGAGGTGAAATATGACTCAGAATGCTTTTGTCCGCGCCCGAATCAATGAGGACATCAAAACTCAGGCGGCGGAAGTTTTGGCCGACATGGGCCTGACGGTCTCGGATGCTTGCCGGATTCTTTTGACCAAGGTCGCCAGGGAAAAACAGTTTCCGTTCGACCTGCGCACCCCCAATGCTGAAACCAAGGAAGCCATTGAGGAACTCAGAAGCGGCCGGGGCATCCGGTCCAAAAACGCGGACGAACTGTTCAAAGACCTCGGGCTGTAATAGCATCTGGCCAGAACCGGCAGCCATGCTGATATTTTTGGCTGAACACATCCGCATATTCATTCCCGGCCAGTAACCACAACCGGCTTCACTTTTTTGAGCGCAACCATCGGCACCAAACCGAAGTGGCGGCTGTCGAAACTTCCGGCATGTTCCTGGGACAGAACCAAGGCTTGCCCATCGGGAACAATGCCTTGATGAAGAAGCGAGTCCGGGAGCACCCGGCCTCGGCGGTCGCGTGTCGGGCGCTTTGTTCCGAGCAAAAAACGGTCATTGAGCACAATGCCGGAATCCTTTATTTCCACCCGGTCGCCCGGTATCCCGGCCAGCCGTTTCAAGAGCGGCTGTTGGCCATTGGGGCAGAGACCGGATTGCAGATAGCCTCTTTTTTCGGCCAGGGCTGAATGCGGATTGTCCGGCGGCAGACAGAACGACACGATGTCAAACCGCTCCACAGGTTCAGAGCTGAGCAGATACACGCCCATTGGCATGGACGAGGTGATGTTCACCCGAAAGCCGAATATCCAGGCGGCCATCAGAAGAATGGCCAGCAGATCAATCAGCAATAGGCCTATTTCAAGTGCCCGATAGTTTTTTGCATTCATCAGCCAAGTCTCCTTACTGCGACTGATACAACGGGTATTG
>JAITVE010000280.1 GCA_031285975.1 Candidatus Adiutrix sp.
ACCGTGTTCTACGCCACGGCCAAAATCGGGGCTATCCTGGTCACGGTCAACACCCATTACCGCCAGGCCGAGCTGGAATATCTGCTGAAACAGTCCGAGGCCGATTACCTCTTTTTGATGGAAAGCTACCGGGGCTACAATTATCTTGAAGCCCTGTACGCCATCGCCCCGGAGATACAGGCCAGCGGGCGCGACGGCTTCCGCGCCGCCGCCTTGCCGCACCTCAAAAAAGTCTTTTACCTGGGGGAGGAGCCGCAGCCGGGGCTTATCAACTTCAACGATATCCTGGCCCTGGCCGGGCGCACGCCGCTGGCCGAATTCCGGGCCGTGCAGGACGCGCTGCATTATGACCAGGTCATCAACATGCAGTACACCAGCGGCACCACCGGCTTTCCCAAGGGGGTCACGCTCTCCCACCAAAACATTGTCACCAACGGCTATTGGGGCGGCGTCCAGCAGGAACTGACCTGCGATGACCGCATCTGCCTGCCGGTGCCGCTCTTCCACTGTTTCGGCCTGGTGTTGGGGGCCCTGGCCGCCCTGAACCACGGCTCGGCCGTGGTGGTGCTGAACATCTACAGCGCCTTCGACATTCTGGCGCAGGTGGAAAAGGAAAAGTGCACCTCCATTTACGGCGTGCCCAGCGTCTTCATCAGCCTGCTGGAACAAAAGGGTTTTGACGGCTTTGACCTCTCCAGCCTCCGCACCGGCATCATGGCTGGTTCGCCCTGCCCGGTGAAGACCATGCGCGAGGTGATAGACCGGATGCACGCCCGCGACATCACCATCTGCTACGGCCTCACCGAGACCAGCCCCGGCGTGGCCCAGACCACCAAAAGCGACAGCCTGGCCAGGCGCACCGAAACCGTGGGGCGGGCGCTGCCCGGCGTGGAGATAAAAATCGCCGCCTCCACCGGCGAGGCCCTGCCCCAGGGCAAGATTGGCGAAGTGCTCGTCCGGGGCTACATCGTTATGCAGGGCTATTACAACCAGCCCGAGGCCACGGCGGCCATCATGACTGAAGACGGCTACCTGCGCACCGGCGATTTGGGCCGCGTCGACGAAGACGGCTACCTGTCCATCACCGGCCGGGGCAAAGACATGATTATCCGGGCCGGGGAAAACATTTATCCTCAAGAGGTGGAGGAATATCTGCGCCACATGCCCGGCGTGGCCGACGTGCAGATTGTGGCCGTGCCCTCCAAGCTCCACGGCGAGGAAATGGGGGCTTTTATCGTGGCCGTGCCCGGGCATGAGGACATTGATGTCAAATCAGTGAAGGCCTATCTGCGGCCCCTCATCTCCGGCTACAAAATCCCCCGCCATGTCAAGGTTTTGGACAAATTCCCCCTGACGGGCAGCGGCAAAGTGCAAAAATTCAAGCTGCGGGAAATGGCCGCCGAGTTGTGGCACAAAGGCTGAAAGCCGCCGGAGTCATTTCCGAGCCGACAAGTCGCGTCACTGGAAATGGATTCCTGCCTCCGCAGGAATGACGAGGCGGGTATGCGGCGGAGGCGATAGTCAGCATGGCCAGCGGCCCCACGGAAAAGGCATGGATTCCTGCCTCCGCAGGAATGACGAGGCGGGTATGCGGCGGAGGCGAGAGTCAGCATAGCCAGCGGCCCCACGGAAAAGGCATGGATTCCGGCCTTCACCGGAATGACGAAGCGGAGGCACGGCAGCGTACAGGAACAAGGAGCGACGTATTAAAATCAATTTCCTCTTTCCCGGCAAGACCCGGGAGGCCTTCATGGCCGAGGGGGTGGCTTTCTACCTCAAACGCTTGAAGACCATGGCCGAGGCGCGGGAGATAATCCTCAAAGGGGCAAGCGTCCCGCCGGGGGCCGGGGCGGCGGGGGAAGCCCTGGCCAAGGCCAAGGCCAAGGAAGCCGCCGCCATAGCGGAGCATTGCCGTCCCGGCGAATATTTGATAATACTTGACGTGCTGGGCCGGACAATCAGTTCGCCGGACTTGGCCAAACAGTTTGAAAAATTCCAGAACGACGGGGTGAAAGCCGTCAACCTGGTGGTCGGCGGCCCCTGGGGCGTGGACGAGAATTTGCTGAAAAAGGCCGACTTGCGCCTGAGCTTCGGGCCCATGACCTTTCCCCACGAACTGGCGCGGGTCATGCTCCTGGAACAGGTGTACCGGGCCTACGCTATTATGAACAATTTACCCTACCATAAGGAGTGATCACATCATGAGTCTTATAATCGGCATGGCCGGCAAAGGCGGCACCGGCAAAACAACCCTGGCGGGCCTGGCCGCCCAATACTTGGCCGCAACCGGCCGCAAACCCGTCCTGGCCGTGGACGCCGACTCCAACGCCAACCTCGGCGACGTGCTGGGCCTGAAATACGAACACACCCTCTCCGAAGCCCGCGAGGAAATGAAGCTCGGGGCCGGGGACGTTTCCATCACCAAAGATGTGCTCATCGAACTGCGCACCCAGGAAGCCATCGTTGAAGGCGACGACATCGACCTGGTGGTTATGGGCAAACCCGAGGGCGCGGGCTGCTACTGCGCGGCCAACACCGTGCTGGCCTCTGTGCTGGAAAAAGCCCTGAAAAATTACCCCTACCAGGTCATCGACAACGAGGCGGGCATGGAGCACATTTCGCGCCTCACCTCGCGCTACATGGATATTTTCTATGTGGTCTCCGACGCTTCCCGCCGGGGCCTCACCGCCGCCCAGCGCATCTGGCAGCTGGTGGACGAACTGAAAATCACCGTGCCCCACAAATACCTCATCCTCAACCGGGTGCGCGGCGAAGTGCCCAAAGAGGTTATGGACATCATCGCCGCCGAAAAGATGAACCTGGCCGGGGTCATCCCCGACGATCTGGCCATTTATGACGCCGACCAGGCCGCCCGGCCCAGCTCCCTGCTCACCGCCGCCGACAGCCCCGCCGTGGCGGCGGCCCGCGAAATTTTCGCCAAAACCCTGGTGGAATAGCATGATGAACCTGACCAGCCTGGCGGCCTATGCCGAAAGCTGCCGCCGCCTGGCGGAGCGGGACTTCGCCGGGCTGCGTCCGGTTCAGGTCGCGGCCCGCAGCGAGGAATATAACGCCTACCCCGGCCTTGAGCGCCTGGAGCCCCCCCGCAGCCTGATTATCCTGGAAGACCGCTTAAGCGAGGCCCACCGCGAGCGGGCCCGGCGGGCCGTCCTGGACGGCCTCATTTTCTGGGAACACACCGCCGCCGGGGAGGCCACCCGCCTGAAACTGGGCCCTAAATACCTCATCGACCCCGCCGACCGCAGCGGGGTCATGCTGGCCCCCGACTACCTGGCGGGCGGCCTGGTGGAGCCCATCCAGGCCGGGGGCTACGACCACGGGGAAACCATCAACCGCTTGAAGGGCCTTATCAATCAAATCCGCCCCCTCACTTTGGGGGCCCGCCACCTCTGGCAGTGGGCCTTTGAAGTCACGCGCTTGGCCAAGGAGTATGGCCTCGACCCGCAAACAGTCCTGGCCCGCCAGCGGACGCTGCTCATCGTGAGCGAAGCGGCCAAAGACCAAATTTTCGCCCACGTTGTTCAGGCCAATTTCCTGGGCCTCAAGCCTGAAAACTTCTTTTTCATGGTGCAGCCGGGCTTTCACGGCCTCACCCCCGGAGCCAGCGGCTGGGACTTTGACCCCGCCACTCCCCAGCGGCTCCACAACCACGGCCAGATGGCCATGCAAAAAACCATGGACGGCCAGATTCTGCGCCTGGACTCCAAGGCCCGCCCGCAGCCCCTCAGCCGCGACGACTATTTTTCCCTTTTGGCCGAAGCCGCCGACCTGGTGTCGTACAACATCGAAGACTTGGGCTACCTGACCCGCGCCCTGGACTTCGACACCATTGGCCTGGCCCTTGATTTAGGTGACGAAGGCTTTGGCATGACCATGGAAATCGTGGCCAACAACCCCGAGCGCCCTATCAAAGGCGGCTCTTGCGCCTACGACCCGGCCCTGGGCCGCGACGTGGTCATCGAAAGCTTTCGCCTGCGCGGCCTGGCCCCCAGCCGGATAAGCCACCTGAACAAAAATTTCAACCACTACCCCAACCCGGCCCAAATTTTCCGCAAACTCCACGAAGAGGCCCTCTTCATGCCGGTCAATGTGGCGGACGAGGCTGTGTATTTTCAACCCGTGCAGGGCGATTTGAATTTCCTGGCCCGGACGGCCTTCATCACCCGGCGCGTCCCCACCGCCATCCGGGCCTGGAAGGCGCCGCAGGACACCCTGGCCGCCCTGGAAGCCATGACGGCCCAGGATCGCCAGCCCGGTTTCGCCGAGTTCATCCACAACAAGCGCTAGTGAAAAAATGCAAGAAGCCCTGAAACTCCTAAACCGCCTCAAAGACGCCCCCGTGCTCTGCGTGGGGGACATCATGCTTGACCGCTACATCTACGGCCAGGCCACCCGCATCTCCCCGGAAGCCCCCGTGCCGGTGGTGCGGGTGAAAAAACGCCTCATCATGCCCGGCGGCGTGGGCAACGTGGTCAAAAACATCGGCGCGCTGGGGGCCCTGCCCCGCACGGTCAGCCTCACCGGTAACGACCTTCGCCGGGAGCAGCTGCGCCAGCTTCTCACCGAAGCCGGGCTGCCCGAGCCTGATTTCATCATTGACGAAGCCCGCCCCACCAGCATCAAAACCCGCATCATCGCGGGCATTCAGCAGGTGGTGCGCTATGATGAGGAAGACGAGCGCCCCGTGAGCGGCCAGGCCGCCGAGCGGCTGATTGAAACCATCCGCCGCTT
>JAITVE010000069.1 GCA_031285975.1 Candidatus Adiutrix sp.
GGCTGTACCAGGTCAACGCCGCCGGCGAGTTCAAGCTCGTTCCATAGGGGCGGCGCGGGGGCATTCTTGTAGACGCGGTCACCGGGCGGACGCATGGAAGTTTTCATCCAGCAATTGACCAACGGCCTGGCGGTGGGGGGGATTTACGCCCTCATCGCCCTGGGCTACACCATGGTCTACGGCGTGCTGAAGCTCATCAACTTTGCCCACGGCGACCTTTTCACTCTGGGGGCCTACCTGGGGTTCACCCTTTTAGTGTCCTTCGGTTTGGGGGGCTCCGTGGGGGTGGGGCTGGCCGTGGCTATCAGCGTCCTGTTGGTCATGGGCCTGTCGGCACTGGCCGGGCACGTGCTGGAACGGGCCGCCTACCGGCCCCTGCGCAAGAGCGGCCGCCTGTCCGCCGTGGTCTCGGCCCTGGGGGCCAGCATTTTTATCCAGAACGCCATCATGCTCATCTGGGGCGCGAAGGATTTGGCCTACCCCGCCGACCTTTTGCCCCGCATCGTGGTGCCCATTGCCGGGCAGCCCGTGCCGCTGATACGCATTGTGGTTTTCCTGACCAGCTTGCTCGTCATGGTGGGGCTCTATGCCTTCATCAACCGCACCCGCATGGGCATGGCCATCCGCGCCTCGGCCATTGACCAGGGCGCGGCCAAGCTTATGGGCATTGACGTGCGCCAGGTCATCGCCCTGGTGTTCATGATCGGCCCGGCCCTGGGCGGCCTGGCCGGAATTATGGTGGGGGCCTGTTACGGCCAGATCACCTTTTCCATGGGCCAGCTGTACGGCCTGAAAGCCTTTACGGCGGCCATTGTGGGCGGCATCGGCAACATTCCCGGCGCTATGCTCGGCGGGCTTTTGCTGGGCCTGGTGGAAGCCTTTGGCGCGGCCTACATTTCCGTGGCCTGGAAAGACGCCATCACCTTTTTCGTCCTCATACTGATATTGGTCGTCCGGCCCACCGGCATTTTACCGGAAAGGGTGGCGGAGAAATTATGAGCGGCGGACGGTGTATTCAGGGCCTCCAAATCCTGGGAGTCGGGCTGTTTTTCTGCCTGCCCCTCTTGCTGACTTCCTTCAGCCCCCTCTCCCGCCAGGCGGCCTATATTCTGGGGGTTCTGAACCAGGTGGGGCTCTACGCGGTGCTGGCCCTGTCGCTGAACATCATCCTGGGCCACGCGGGCATGTTCCACATGGGCCACGCGGCCTTCTTCGCCGTGGGGGCCTACACCACCGCCATCCTGAACACGGTGTATGACTGGTCAATCCTGAGCACGCTCCCGGTGGCCGGGCTCACGGCCGGGGTCTTCGCCCTGGCGGTGGCCGCGCCCATCATCCACCTGCGCGGCGATTATTTATTAATGGTGACCATCGGCATTGTGGAAATTGTGCGCATCGCCCTGGTCAACGATATTTTCGGCCTCACCGGCGGGGCCAACGGCATTGTGGGCATTGACCGGCCCATGATTTTCGGCTACCGCGTCACCCGGCCGCACCAGTTTTTCTACCTCATCTGGGGCTTCGCCGCCCTGTCCATGGTGCTGTTCCACTGGCTGGAAAACTCCCGCTTTGGCCGGGCCCTGAACTTCATCCGCGAAGACCCGGTGGCCGCCGAGGGCGTGGGGGTCAACACCGCCCATTACAAGCTGATGGCTTTCACCATCGGCGCGGTCTGGGCCGGGTTTGTGGGCACGCTCTACGCCAGCCAGATGCGCACCATCTCCCCGGGCTCCTTCAATTTCTGGGAATCGGTGGTGCTGTTCATGATCGTCATCCTGGGCGGCAGCGGCAACCAAAAGGGCGTGCTCCTGGGGGCCTTCCTGGTGATGGGCCTGCCGGAGCTCTTTCGCGGCCTTCAGGATACCCGCCTGTTGTGCTTCGGCGCGGCCCTGGTGCTGATGATGATTTTTAGGCCCCAGGGGCTTTTGCCCCCCAAAGGCCGCCGCTATACTCTGCCGCCGGACGTGGCCCGATGATTTTGCTATCCCTGAAAAATTTAACCAAAAGCTTCGGCGGCCTGGTGGCCGTGGCCGGGCTGTCCTTTGACGTGGAGCGCGGGGAAGTGGTGGGCCTCATCGGCCCCAACGGCGCGGGCAAAACCACGGTTTTCAACCTCATCACCGGGGCCGTGCGGCCCGACGACGGCCACATTTTCTTCAACGGCAACAGCCTGGAAGGCCTGAAACCCCACCGCATCGTCTACCTGGGCCTGGCCCGCACCTTCCAGACCATCCGCCTGTTCCCCAAGCTCTCGGCGCTGGAAAACGTGCTGGCGGGCAGCCACTGCCGCATGAAGTCGTCCTTCGTGGCCTCGCTTTTGCGCTTCCCCTCCCAGCGGCGGGAGGAAAAGGCCGCCCTGGCGGAAGCCATGCGGGAACTGGAATTCGTGGGCCTGGCCGACCGCTGGCGCGACGAGGCCGGGAGCCTCTCCTACGGCGACCAGCGCCGCCTGGAAATCGCCCGGGCCCTGGCCACCGAGCCCAAGCTCATTGTGCTGGACGAGCCCGCCGGGGGCATGAACGACCAGGAGACCTTCGAACTGCGCGACCTCATCGCCCGCATCAAAGCGCGGGACATCACCATCATTCTCATTGAGCACGACATGGGCTTTGTCATGAAAGTCTGCAACCGCCTGGTGGTGATGGAAAACGGCGCGCTCATCGCCCTAGGCCGCCCGGAGGAAATTCGGGAAAACCCCAAGGTCATCGAGGCCTATCTGGGCGTGGATGATTGAGGCCGCGTATGCTGGAACTGAAAGGCTTGAAAGTTAAATACGGCCAAGTGGAGGCCCTCCACGGCCTTGACCTCACGGTGAACGAAGGGGAGTTGGTGACCATCCTCGGGGCCAACGGGGCCGGGAAAAGCACTACCCTCATGGCCATCTGCGGCCTGGTGCCCACCGCCGAGGGCGAAATCTGCTTTGAGGGCCGCCGCATCGACACCCTGCGCAGCCACCAGGTGGTGGAGCTGGGCATCACCCAGTCCCCGGAGGGCCGCCGCGTCTTCGGCCCCCTCACCGTGGCCGAAAATTTGTCCCTGGGCGCGTATAGCCAGAAAGACAAAATAGCCGCCGCCCGCCGCCTGAAATGGATTTACGACCTCTTCCCCCGCCTGGACGAGCGCCGCAGCCAAATGGCCGGGACGCTTTCCGGCGGCGAACAGCAAATGCTGGCCATTGGCCGGGCCCTGATGGCCGAGCCCCGCCTGCTGCTTTTGGACGAGCCCAGCCTCGGCCTGGCCCCCCTTCTGGTGAAATCCATCTTCCAAACCATCCGGGCCATCAACCAGGCCGGGGTAACCATTATCCTGGTGGAGCAGAACGCCCGCGCCGCCCTGAAACTGGCCGACCGCGGCTATGTCATGGAAGTCGGCCGCCTGGTGATGGAAGGAAAAGCCGAGAAACTCCTGCACGATCCCCAGGTGCAGAGCACCTATCTCGGCGGCCTGGAACAGGGTTGAGGCTTCGCCGCGAAGCCACACCAAGAGAAAAGCATCAATTGCACCCCCGTCATTCCTGCGGAGGCAGGAATCCATTTCCAGTGTCGCACATTATTGCCGGCCAACCCCCTACCACCCTCTTCTCCTCCCCCACTCTCACCCTCACTGTGAAAAATCTTCCAGCGTCACTTTACCTTCATGTGAAGTTTGGCTTGACGGAAAATTATGCCGACTGCGAGGTAATTGTTGCCCTGTGTCTCAGGGGCGAATGACAAGATATAGCGGCTGAACGTGAATGAGGCCCGTATTATCGGCTCATTCGCGGGTGAAGGTTCTTGGCATGTGGATTGCTTTAATGACTGTCGCCACGGCTGACAGGCCGTTGAACGAGCGCCGCAAAGCATCTTGACGTTTTGCGGTTCGTACCCGGCCAAGCTGCTTGCGCAGCTGCGGCGGAGTAAAGCCCCTCGGGGGCAAGGAGTCCCATTATGCCGATGATTATCAAAAAAGACTGGCTGACCATAGGTGAGGTTTCCGAACTTACCGGCGTCCCGATCCACACCCTGCGTTACTGGGAAAGTGAATTCGACGGCTATTTCAGCCCTCTGCGGACTTCCGGCCGCCAGCGGCGCTATAATGAGGAAGCCGTGGGCCGCGTGCTGGAAATCAAAACCCTCCTGAAAGAGGAAAAATACAGCATCGCCGGGGCCCGCCAGGTGCTCTCACGCAAGATGAACCTGGACGAAGGCCTGATGGACGATTTCGTCGCCGACAAGGCCCAGACCCCGCCCCTGCCCTCCATGGAAGCCCTGGCCGCCCCCGGCGCGAATAACGTCAATTAATCCCGCGCCGCGACGATTTCTTCCGGTCGCACGAGGGGGACGGTGATGGAAAACGCCGCCCCCGGCTCGTTGCCCAGGAAGGCCAGTTCCCCCCGGTAGGGCCCCAGGAGCGTCCGGGCCAGGGCCAGGCCCAGGCCGGTGCCCCCGGCGTTTTTGCGGGTGGTGAAAAAGGGCTGGAAGATGGATTCCGCCGCGTCCTGCGGCACGCCCGGCCCGTTGTCGCTGACCCGGATGACCCCAAACCGCTGGAAGCCGTCGAAGCCAAGTTTGATGGCCGAGCGGGTGGCCCCGGCGGCCAGGCTGTTGTCCAAAAGGTTGCGCAGCACGGTCTCCAGGGCGTCTTTTGAAACCGCCGCCTCCAGCGTGCCCGGCGGCGCTTCTATTTCTATAGTCAGGCCCAGATTTTTGTAGTGCCCGGCCAGGCTCTCGGCCAGGGCTTTCGCTTCAGTGCGGCCGCCTTCAATTTCGGTGCGGGCTTCGGCCCGGGCCAGGGCCAAGAGGCGGGCCACCAGCCGCTCCAGGCGGCCCAGGTCGCTGATGATGTTGCCCTCAAAGCGGTTCCGCGTGGCCGAGTCCATATCTTCCCCGTGCTCGCCCAATAATTCCACCGCCCCCCTGATGGACGTCAGGGGGGTTTTGAATTCGTGGGACACCCCGGAGGCGAAGGCCTTGAGATAATCCGACCGGCGGCGGAGGCGTTCGGCCATGTCGGCCACCACGCTGCGCAGTTCCGCCAGTTCCCGCACCGCGATGAAGGACGATTTTTCCCCCACGCTCTGCCCCTGCCCTTCGGCCACGGTCTTGGCTTCCGCCGCCAGCCGCTTCACGGGAGTGACGATCATCAGCGAAACAATGAGGCTCACCAGGGCCGCCAGCCCCAGGGACAGCAAGGCCGCCGGGACGACGTTGCGCCGCTCGTGGTAAAACAGGGCCTGGGCGATGTCCCGTGGCGTGCGGGAGAGATAGACCGCCCCGGCCAGCCGGTCGCCGTTCATCACCGGCAGGGCGAAAAAAACCCGGAAGGGCGTGCTGCGGCTGGGGGAGGACAGGGCCGTCTTGCCTCGGGGCCGTTCCCGCAGCACGCTTTGGGAGTGGCCGCTCAGGGCCTCCGAAACCTCGAACACATCGGCCAGCGACAGGCCGTGGCCCCGCTCCCCGGCCACCACCAGGCCCCGGTAATCCAGGACGATGATGCTGGAAAGATTGATTCTGGCCGACTCCTGGAGCACCGGCTCCATCTGGCGGCCCACGGTCAGGGCCACAGGGTCAGGCTCGAAGGGCGAGGCGCGGTAGAAAGAGCCCTCCTCGTCCTGCCGTATCTCGTCGCGGGCCAAATCCAGGCGCGGCTGCACCGGGCCCGGCCCGGCTTCCGGCTCCACCGTTGAAAGCCGCAGCCCGTAATTCGCCCCGCCCAGTTCCAGCGCCCCCGCTTTGAACATGGCCCCCACCAGGGCCGCCTGGGCAATGAGTTCCGCCTCGGTCTGGCGCACCAGTTCGTTTTCATAGATACGGAACAGGTACAGGCCGGAGATGGGCATGGCCATGATTATCAGGCCCACCAGCAGCATGATGACGCGGAGTCCGGGGCGTTTTATTTTCACGCTTCCACCTTACAAATACGCTAAGTACCGCCCGGCGGCGGTGCGCTCCACCTGGAGCGGCAGGCCGAAAACGGCTTCCAGCACCTCAGGCCGCATGGTCTCTGTCAGCGGCCCGGAGGCCACCTCGGCCCCGTCTTTCATAAACAGGGCGTGGGTCATGAAGGGCGCGATTTCCAGGGTATTGTGGGTGGTGAGGATGACCGTCGGCGCGTCCGGCCCGGCGGCCAGCTTGGTTAGCAAGGCCATGAACTGCTCCCGCCCGGCCATGTCCAGGTTGGACATGGGCTCGTCCAAAAACAATATGGACGGCTTGTGGGCGGCGGCCCGGGCCAGGAGCGCCCGCTGCCGTTCGCCGGAGGACAGGAGGCCGAACTCCCGGCCCGCCAGCCGGGCCAACCCGAAATCCCCGGCCAGGGCCTCGGCCGCCCGAAGCTGCTCAGGGCTGGGTTCCACGTACAGCCCCAGGGAGGCCTCGGGGCCGGACAAAATCACTTCCAGCACCGTGGTTTGCGGGGGGGTCAGTTCTTCCAGGGCTTTGGCCACCCAGCCCAGGGAGCGGCGCAGTTCCCGCACGTCCACCCGGCCCAGGGTTTCGCCCAAAATCTCCACGCGGCCCTCGGTGGGCCAGAGGTAGCCGGTGAGCATTTTTAACAGCAGGGTTTTGCCCGCGCCGTTGGCCCCCAGCACCGCCCAGTGCTCTCCCCGGCTCACCCGCCAGGAGAGCTTGTTCAGCAAAAGTTCCCCGCCCCGGCGCAGGCTGAGGCCCTCGGCCCGGATCACGTCGGCGGGCGCGTTTTTCAGATTTGTGTTCGTCAAGTTTTTTCCCTTCACTCGGATAATAATATGATATGATGCTTACTTCATTACGGGGCATTATAACCCAAACAAGGCGGAGAACCAATGGCTTTCACAGTGAGAAAAGCGCGCATCAGCGACGTCCAATCCATCTACGACCTGCTCAAACACATGGCCGCAAAGGGACTCTTGCTGCCGCGAAGCCTTTCCAACCTCTATGAAATGGTGCAAACCTTTTGGGTGGGGGAAGATGAGAGCGGCCGGGTGGTGGGCACGGTGGCCCTTCAGGTGGCCTGGGAAACGCTGGGTGAAGTGCGCTCCCTGGCCGTCAGCGAAGACTGCGGCGGGCAGGGCTTGGGCCAGGCCCTGACCCGCGCCATTGAGGCCGAGGCCCTGACTTTGGGGGTGGAGCGCATGTTCGTGCTCACCTATGTGCCGGGATTCTTTGAGAAAATGGGCTATGCGGAAACCCCCCTGGCCAGCCTGCCGCAAAAAATTTGGGCGGTCTGCTTCCAGTGCGTCCACTATCCCGATTGCAAGGAAACGGCCCTGGTCAAGGATTTGCCGCGATGACCACGCGTGTTACCCTCATCGGCTGCGGCATTTTTCGGGATGAAATCGAGCACATCCTGAAAGAAGACCAGCCTGATCTGGACATCCGCTGGCAGGAAGTGGGCCTTCACGACAGCATCGAGCGGCTGGAAGAAACCCTGGACGCGGTCGTGCGGGAGCATCGCCAGTCCGGCGGCGGCCCCCTGGGTTTTCTTTACGGCACGGCCTGCCTCCCCACCATGAAAGCTTTCGCCGCTGAGCGCGGGGCCTTGGTGCTGCCCGCCAAAAATTGCCTGGCCGCTCTGGTGGGCGAGGCCCGCATAAAAGAGTTGGAGCGGAACCGCACCCTGGCCGCCTCCGTCGGTTTTGTGCGGCACATGTGGCTGGGCCGGGCCCAAACCGCCACCGGCTGGACTGCCGACGATTTTCGGATGCAGTTTGGCCGCTATGACCGCATCGTTGTTCTCGACCCCGGGCTGGCCCCCTTGACCGATGAGGAAATTCTCACCTGCTTCGACCTGGTGCAGGTGCCGCTGGAAATTGAGCCCTGCGGGTTGGACTACTTTAGGCATATATTTAAAGAGCTCTTGGAAGCCTGCGCGGCGGGCGGCAGGGCAGACGCATATTAAAATCCGAATCAGGCATATAAGTATAAAATATAAAAATTTACATATACAAGAGTGAATGGATACAATATGATGTGTCTATGGAAAAGAAACACATCAAG
>JAITVE010000092.1 GCA_031285975.1 Candidatus Adiutrix sp.
CGCAGTCCCGGCACATGCGCCGCCCGGAAAGCCGGGAGAGGAGCGCCGCGTCGGGCACGTTCAGGCAGACGCAAGCGTCCACCGCGCGGCCTTTGTCAGCCAGATAGCTTGCCAGGGCATCGGCCTGGGCCGCCGTCCGGGGAAAACCGTCCAGAAGCGCGCCCTTGGCCGCGTCGGCCTGGCCGAGGCGGTCGCCCACCAGGCGAACCACCAGTTCGTCAGGAACCAGAGCCCCGGCGTCCATGTATTTTTTCGCTTCCAGGCCCAGCGGGGTGCCCGCCTTGAGGTTGGCCCGGAAAATGTCGCCAGTGGAAATATGGGGAATGCTGTACTTTTCGGCAATCGCGCCGGCCTGAGTGCCTTTGCCCGCGCCGGGAGGGCCCAACAAAATAATTATCATGACATCCCTCTACGCAACCCGGCTCCCCGCATGGCAGAGCCGCCCATAACAAGCTGATTTAACTGCTCTATCCGCCTATCGCTTCCAGCCCAAGCGGCTTTTCCACTAAAACTGGAGAGCTAAACGTGTATTATTAAACGAAGCGGCTGAAAAAGTCAAGCGCTTACTTTCATTTCAAAATATGCGCCGGATGAACCCACTGTGTGCCTATCCCCAACTGCCGCTTTATCGGCCCCCGCGCTACCGGCGGATGCGGCCGCCGGTGGAATAGCCGGGAACGTTGGTGTTGCTCCCGCCACGCTTCATGAAGGCCTCGTAGTGCTGGTTCATGAGGTGGCTCTGAATCTGGCTCATGGTGTCAATGGCCACACCGACCACGATCAAAAGGGCCGTGCCGCCGAAGTAAAAGTCGGCGTGAAAATAATTATTGATGAAAGTCGGGAGCAGGCAGATCAGCGACACATAGATGGCGCCCCACATGACGATGCGGGTCAGAATCCGGTCTATATACTCCGCCGTGCGGGCTCCGGGCCGAATGCCCGGCACAAAGCCGCCTTGCTTTTTCATGTTTTCAGCCACATCCACGGGGTTGAAGGTCACACCGGTGTAGAAGTAGCAGAAGAAGATAATGAGGCCCACATACAGCACATTGTACAGCGCGTTGCCCGGCTGGAGCCAGTCGGAAGCCGTCTTAAAAATCGGGTGATCCAGAAACTGGGACAGGGTGGCCGGGAACATCACCAGGGAGCTGGCAAAAATCGGCGGGATAACCCCGGCCGGGTTCAGCTTCAGCGGCAAGTGGGTGAGGCCGCCCTTCATCAGCTGGCGGCCCACCATGCGCTGGGCGTGCTGCACGGTGATGCGGCGCTGGGCCCGTTCGCAGAAAACCACGGCGGCCACAATGGCCAGCATGGCCGCGACCATCACCAGGGCCACGAAAAAGGACATATCCCCGGCGGAAACCTGGCGGACAGTGCTGGCGATGGCGCTCGGAAGGCCTTCCACTATACCGGCGAAAATTATCATCGAAATGCCGTATCAAATGCAGCGCTCGGTAATCTGCTCACCGAGCCACATAATGAAAGCCGTACCGGCAGTCAAAGTAATCATGGTCATGAGCCGGAAGTAGAGCCCGCCCTGAATGACCACGCTGCCGGTGGAAATCTGCATCCCCTCCAGACCGACGGCGATGAGGTAGCCCTGGAACAGGGACAGCACCACCGTGCCGTAGCGGGAATATTGGGTCAGCTTGCGCCGCCCGTCCCGGCCGCCCTCTTTTTTCAGGCGGCCCAGGTAGGGCCAAACCACGGTCAAAAGTTCCACGATGATCGAGGCCGAAATGTAGGGCATGATGCCCAGAGCAAACACCGAGAACTGGGACAGGGCCCGCCCGGAGAACATATCGAAAAGCCCCAGGAGGGTGCCCTGGAGATTTCTAAAATATTCGGCCAGGGCGACGGTATTCACGCCGGGGGTGGGAATGTGCACGCCGACCCGGTAGACGGCCAGCATGATGAGCACAAAAATAACGCGCTTCCGCAGTTCCGGCGCCCGCCCAATGTTTTCAAGTCCGCCTAGTGCCACTATCCTATCCTCGTTTACCGTGACACAGCAAGGCGAGAGTCCGCTTTGGGCTCCGCCTTGCTGATTTGTATGCGCTTCAGATCATCAACCCCATCCATCAAGTGCGCCCGCCGTCGGGCCGCAGCTCGCCGGATTACAGAGTATTGATCTCCAAGGTGCCGCCAGCCGCCTTGACCATCTCGGCCGCTTTTTCAGAGGCGGCCTGGACTTTGATGGTCAGGGCCACGCTCAGGGTGCCCTTGGCCAGGAGTTTCACCGGCTGGCGATCGTTGCGGATCAGCCCGGCCGCGACCAGAGCCATGGCGTCAACCACGCTGCCCGCCGCAAAGGACTTCAGGGAGCCGAGATTGACCAGAGCAAAGGTCTTTTTGAAAATATTGTTGAAGCCGCGCTTCGGCAAGCGCCGCTGCAGGGGCATCTGGCCACCTTCGAAGCCGGGGCCGACGCCGCCGCCGCTGCGGGCTTTCTGGCCCTTGTGGCCGCGGCCCGAAGTTTTGCCCCAGCCGGAGCCTTCGCCCCGGCCAATGCGCTTGGCCTTCTTTTTAGAGCCCGGCAGGGGGCTCAAAGTATGCAGTTCCATTGTATATCACCAAGCCTTATTATTCTTCGACCTTCAGTAGGTAATTGACGGCGTCAACCATGCCCCGGATAGCCGGGCTGTCTTTTTGAACCACGGTGTGGCCGATATGGCGCAAACCAAGAGCCCTCACCGTGCGGCGATGCTTGGGGATGCGCCCGATGGTGCTCCGCACCTGGGTGATCTTGATTTCCTTGTCCATGTCCTTACACCATATTCCTATTTTCAAAACGAAGGCCCGCGGGCGATTCGTCTCTTACTACAAGGCAGGGCCAGTAGCTCTCCGGGGCAACCCCCAAAAAGCCACCCCCACAGCAGCCCCACGTCAGACGCGGAGGCGCTCGGCGGGGATGCCGCGCTCCTGAGCCACGGTTTTGGCCCGGCGCATTTTCTTCAAAGCTTCAATGGTGGCCCGAACCACGTTGTGGGGGTTGTTGGAACCCAGCACTTTGGTGAGGATATCCTGCACCCCGGCGGCTTCCACCACGGCGCGGACAGCGCCCCCGGCGATAACGCCGGTGCCTTTGGCGGCGGGCTTCAAGAGCACCACCCCGGCGCCGGTGTGGCCGACCATTTGATGGGGCACGGTGGTGCCGGTCAAATCGACCTTAATCATGGTTTTCTTGGCCTGCTCGAAACCTTTGCGAATCGCTTCCGGCACTTCGTTGGCCTTGCCCAGGCCGAAGCCCACCTGGCCCTTGCCGTCGCCGACCACAACGATGGCCGAAAAGGAAAACCTGCGGCCGCCCTTGACCACTTTGGCCACCCGGTTTATATGGACGACCTTGTCGATTAAATTCTGTTCTTCTGCTTCCGGACGGTACACGCGAGCCCTCCAAGCCTGGTAAATATATCTGTTAGTTCAATGCCGGTCAAAAGGAGGCGCGCACGCCGCCCCGACCTGATACTTAGAAATCAAGGCCGCCTTCGCGGGCCCCTTCGGACAGGGCCTTAACCCGGCCGTGATAGAGGAAGCCATTGCGGTCGAAAACCACTTTGGCGCAGCCCTTGCTTTTGGCCTCTTCGGCGATGGCCTTGCCCACCGCCTTGGCGGCTTCGGACTTTTTCAAGCCCTTCACGGCGTCTTTAAGGGCGGGCGACAGGGTGGAAACGGCGGCCAGGGTGCTGCCGTTTTCATCGTTAATCACCTGGGCGTATATGTGAGCCGAGGAGCGGAAAACGCACAGGCGGGGCCGCTCGCTGGTGCCCTGGACTTTTTTGCGAACCCGCGCCTGACGGTTTTTGCGGGCTTCCAAACGGACGTTGACCTTGGTCATGTGTCACCTCTGATATCATCAGCCGCTGTAGCGGTAAATTAGTAATGTTACCTGAAACAGCGCAACATAGCAATGAAAAAAATGAAGGGGAGGCGATTATTTGCCGCCGGCCTTGCCCACTTTGCGGATGATGTGCTCGCCCTCGTAGCGGATGCCCTTGCCTTTGTAGGGTTCGGGTTTGCGCAGGGCGCGGATTTTAGCCGCCATTTCGCCCACCACTTCTTTGTCGGCGCCGGACAGGGTGATCTTATTGGTCTTGGGATCCACCTGGGCGGTGATGCCTTTGGGCAACTGAAAATTGACCGGATGGGAAAAACCCAGGGACAGTTTCAGCACCTGGCCGTCCGCTTCGGCTCTCCAGCCCACGCCGGTCATTTCCAGCACTTTGGTGAAGCCGGTGGAAACGCCGACCACCATGTTATTGACCAGGGTGCGGCTCAGGCCCCACAGGGCGCGGCACTCGGCGCTCTGATCCACCGGGGTGACGGTAACGTCGGCGGCGGAAACACTGAGGTTTATTTTCGGGTGCAGTTTCCGGGTCAAAGTGGTCTTGCCGCCGGTGACTTTAATCATCGGAGCCTGCCATTCAACCTTGACGCCGCTCGGTATGGTTATGGGCATTTTCCCAATTCTGGACATGGTAAACCTTCTATCTTAGCCCGCAAGAGGGCACGTATAAACCGGGGAGGCTCCGGCAGCGAGGCCGGAGCCAGACCCGGATTACCAGATTTGGCAGATCATTTCCCCGCCGACGTTCTGGCGGCGGGCTTCCTTATCGGTCATCACCCCGGCGGAAGTGGAGACAATGGCCACCCCTAGGCCGGACAGAACCGGCAGAATGTCGGCCGATTTCTGATACACGCGGCGGCCCGGCTTGGAGATTCTCTCCAGGCCGTTGATGACCGGGGTGTTGCGGTCGGAATATTTCAGAAAGACGCGGATCATGCCCTGCTTGTTATCTTTGCTGACTTTGAAATTTTTAATGAAGCCCTCGTCCTTCAAAATGCGGACAATGGCCACTTTAATTTTGGAGGCCGGGACATCCACCCGGTCATGGCGGGCGATGAGGGCGTTTCTGACGCGGGTCAACAGGTCGGCAATAGGATCAGTCATGCTCATAATAGTTTTCCCCCGCCCTTACCAGCTGGCCTTGATAACGCCGGGAATTTCACCGGCCAAGGACATATTGCGGAAACAGATGCGGCACAGGTTGAATTTACGAAGATAAGCCCGGGGACGGCCGCAGATGGGGCAACGGTTATATTCCCTTACGCCGAACTTGGCCGGGCGGGCGGCTCTAATCATCATGGATTTTTTGGCCATGCTTGCGGCTCCTTAGTGCTGTTGCCCGCTCTTGCGGAAAGGCATGCCCAGTTCAGTCAACAGAAAGCGGGCTTCCTCGTCCGTTTTGGCGGTGGTCACGATGCTGATATTCAAACCCTTGATTTTGTCGATTTTATCGTAGTCAATCTCAGGGAAAATGATGTGCTCTTTGATGCCCAGGGTGTAGTTGCCGCGGCCGTCAAAGGCTTTGGCCGAAACGCCGCGGAAGTCGCGGACGCGGGGCAGGACGATGTTGATGAGCTTGTCGAGAAAGAAAAACATCTTGTCCCGGCGCAGGGTCACCGTCACGCCAATGGGCATACCTTCGCGGAGCTTGAAAGCGGCGATGGAGCGGCGGGCCTTGGTGATGACCGTTTTCTGGCCGCTGATGGCCGTCAGTTCCGCCGAGGCGCTGTCCAGGATTTTGGCGTTCTGGATGGCTTCGCCCAGGCCCATGTTGAGGCTGACCTTGACGATGCGGGGCACCTGGTTGACGTTGCCGTAATTGAATTCTTTAATCAGTTTGGGAACTACGGTTTTCTCGTAGAACTCTTTCATTCTGGGCATGTTGTTCTCCATGAGGCGGCTACCGGCGAAGGCGCTCCGTCGGGAAGTCCGATGAGCTTTAAAGCCTGGCTGAACGGCGGCGCGATACCGTGAGGTCTTCGCCGCCGAGGTTGAGAATCTTACTTCTCACGAAAATTATTTTTCGTCAATATGCTCTTTGCACTTTTTGCAGAAGCGCACTTTGCGCGGTTTGTCCGAACCCACCTGGGGCACGAACATGTGGCCCACGCGGCTGCGCTCGTTGCACTTGGGGCACAGAAGGGCCACGTTGGAAATGTGCAGGGGCGCTTCTTTTTCAATGCGGCCGCTGGGCGCGCCCGGCGAGGGGGCCTTGGTGTTGCGGGTGACCATGTTGACGCCCTCGACAATGACCCGGACGCGGGCCTTGTCAGCCACGACCTTCTTGACCTTGCCGATTTTGCCCTTGTTCTTGCCGGTGATGACCTCAACGCGGTCATCTTTCCTGATATTGCATTTCACGCTCATTGTGTCTCCACCTTACAGAACTTCGGGGGCCAGGGAAATGATCTTCATGAAGCGCTTGGCCCTCAGTTCGCGGGCCACGGGGCCGAAGATGCGGGTGCCGATGGGCTCGCGGTTGTTGTTGATCAAAACGGCGGAATTATCGTCGAACTTAATGAAGGAGCCGTCCACCCGGGCCACTTCCTTGGCGGTTCTCACCACCACGGCCTTCATCACGTCGCCTTTTTTGACCTTGGAGCCGGGCAGGGCCTCTTTAACCGAGACCACGATAATGTCGCCCAAAGAGGCGTAGCGGCGATGGCTGCCGCCGAGCACCTTGATGCAGTACAACTGCTTGGCGCCGGAATTATCGGCCACGGTCAATCTGGTTTCTGGCTGAATCATGATTCAATCTCCACTCAATTTGGGGCCCAGAAGGCTCCGCTCTCTATTTCAGGGTCGGCCGGATATATTCGGGGCCGCCCGCACGCAGTCCGCCGCCGGAGGCCAGCGGGGAAATTACGCCCGGCGCTCGACGATGCGGGTCAGCCGCCAGCGCTTGAACTTCGACAGGGGGCGGGACTCGATGATTTCCACGGTGTCCCCCATGCGGGCGCTGTTCTGCTCGTCGTGAGCCATGAATTTGGCCCGGCGTTTGATATATTTTTTATACACGGGATGTTTGACAAGCCGGTTGACCAGAACGACCACGGTCTTGTCCATTTTGTCGGAGACCACCACCCCGGTCATGACCTTGTTTAAGCGCTTTTCTGCCTGCTGTTCCACGGTTAACCCTCACTCGGCGAGGCCTGGGCCGCCTGATTCGATTTTTCCCTGATGATGGTCTGAATGCGGGCCACGTCCTTTTTCACGCTGCTGATGCGCTTGGGGTTTTCCAGTTGCCGGGTGCCGCGCTGCATTTGAAGGTTGAAAAGCTCTTCGCGCAATTCCAGTTCCTTCTTGTTCAGATCTTCGGTCGTCAGCTCTCTGAGCCCTTGAATATCTTTGGTTTTCACAGTATTTCACCCCGCAGGATAAACCGGGTCGGGAAAGGCAGCTTGTTGGCCGCCAGGCGGATAGCCTCGCGGGCCACCGACTCCTGAACCCCGTCAAGTTCAAACAACACCCGACCGGGCTTAATCACAGCCACCCAGCCCTCGGGAGCGCCTTTGCCTTTACCCATACGGGTTTCAGCGGGCTTCGAGCAAACGGGCTTATCGGGGAAAATACGAATCCAGACCTGCCCGCCCCTTTTGATGTAGCGGTTAATGGCCACACGGGCGGCCTCAATCTGCTGGGAGGTCATATACCCGCGATCCAGGGCCTGGAGGCCGAACTGGCCGAAGTCCAGCTTGGCTCCGCCTTTGGCCGGGCCGCCGCGGCGGCCTTTCTGCTGTTTGCGGAATTTCATTCTCTTGGGGGCTAACATGATCCAAGCTCCTTAAAATATCACATCTTCCCCCTCAGGGGAAGCGCATTGAATAGCGGTTGGGCACGGTGTTCCGCGCCCGGGCCGGGCCGCTTCAAGTGATACGGCTCCGGCAACGCACGGCTTCGGCTTAGAATGCCTCGGGAGCGTCGGCCGACAGCACTTCACCCTTGAAGACCCAGGCCTTGACGCCGATGACGCCGTAGGTGGTGCGGGCTTCGGCGAAGCCGTAATCCACATCGGCCCGCAGGGTGTGCAGGGGCACGCGGCCTTCGCGGTACCATTCGCGGCGGGCCATTTCAGCCCCGCCCAAACGGCCGGCGCAGTGAATCTTCACGCCCTGGGCGCCAAACTTGAAGGCCAGGGAGATGGACTTCTTCATGGCGCGGCGGAAGGCCACCCGGCGCTGGAGCTGCTGGGCCACGGCTTCGGCCACCAACTGGGCGGAGATTTCGGGCTTGCGCACTTCCTGGATGTCGATGAGCACTTCGCGGCGCAGGGGTTTCTTTTCGGGGCCGTTTTCGCCCTGAACCATCACCTCGCGGCTGATGAGCTTTTCAACTTCCTTCCGCAGAACTTCGATATCCGCACCCTTCTTGCCAATGACAATACCCGGGCGGGCGGTATGAATGCGAAGCTTGACCTTATTGGCCGCGCGCTCGATTTCGATCTGCGAGACCCCGGCGGCTTCCAGTTTCTTTTTCACATATTCGCGGATTTTTTTATCTTCGACGACCTGCAAACCGAAGTCGCGGCCGGCATACCAGCGTGAACTCCACGTTTTAATGACGCCTAAGCGGAAACCTGTGGGGTGAGTTTTTTGACCCAAAACCTGTCCTCCCGTGCGCGGCCCCAGCCTTTTCAGGGCCGCAGCAATTATAGGCAGAAGCCTAAATCTGTATATCTTCACCCGAAGCCGGGCGTGAAATTATTACGCTTCTTTGACCACAACAGTGATGTGGCTGGTGCGCTTCAAGATGGCATTGGCCCGGCCCTGGGAGCGGGGGTGCCAGCGCTTCAGGGTCGGCCCGCCGTCCACATAGACGCGGTAGACCACCAGCTTGTCGATGTCGCCCACCAGGCTGCGGTTGCTGGAGGAGGCGTTGGCCACCGCCGAGTTCAGGACTTTCAAGAGCACCTGGGCTGACTTGTTGGGGCTGAAGGTCAGGGTGTTGATGGCCTGGCCGATGGGCTGCCCGATGATGTTGCGGGCCATGATGCGCACCTTCATGGGCTGGACGCGGATATATTTGGCCACGGCCACCGCTTCGTTGCGCGGACGATCGTGCTTTTTATATTTCGGCAGGCCCTCGGCGTTAAGGATTTGATGATTGGCCATGTCGCTACCTCTTACTTCTTGCCCTTTTTGGCTTTTTTGTCAGCCGCGTGGCTGTAAAAGGTTCGGGTGGGAGAGAACTCGCCCAGCTTGTGCCCGACCATATTTTCAGTGACAAAAACCGGCACGAACTTTTTGCCGTTATGGACGGCAAAGGTGATGCCGACCATGTCGGGAATGATGGTGGAACGGCGGCTCCAGGTCTTGATGACCCGGCGGTCGTTTGCTTCGACCGCGACCGCGACCTTGCTCATGACGTGATCGTCAACGAAGGGTCCTTTTTTTACACTGCGGGGCATGGCGCCTCTCCTCTATTATAGAACAGCCGGTTATTTCTTGTTGCGATGCTTGACAATAAACTTGTTTGAGGGCTTGCTCTTCTTACGGGTCTTAAAACCCTTGGAGGGCATACCCCACGGCGAAACCGGGTGACGGCCGCCCGAGCTGCGGCCCTCGCCGCCGCCCAAGGGGTGATCCACCGGGTTCATGGCCACGCCGCGCACATGGGGACGGCGGCCCAGCCAACGGGTGCGCCCGGCCTTCCCCAGGGAGATGCTGTTGTGGTCGGTGTTGGACAACTGGCCAATGGTGGCCTTGCAGGTGGAAAGGATTAGGCGCATTTCCCCTGAAGGCAGTTTCAACAGGGTGTACAACCCTTCCTTGGCCATGACCTGGGCGTAGTTCCCGGCCCCGCGGGCCAGCTGGCCGCCCTTGCCGGGCTTCATCTCCACGTTGTGCACCAGACTGCCCAGGGGCACCACTTTCAAGCTCATGGCATTGCCGGGCTTGATGTCGGCGGTTTCGCTGGAGACGACCTGGTCGCCCACTTTCAGGTTCTGGGGGGCCAGGATATAGCGCTTCTCGCCGTCCAGGTAATGGAGCAAAGCGATGCGGGCACCCCGGTTGGGGTCGTATTCGATGGAAAAGACCTTGGCCGGAATGTCCATTTTGTTGCGCTTGAAATCGATCAGGCGATACTGACGCTTATGCCCGCCGCCGCGAAAACGAGTGGTGATGCGGCCCTGGTTGTTGCGGCCGCCGGTTTTCGGCAGAGGGGCCAAAAGGCTCTTTTCCGGGGTCGTCCTGGTGATCTCCTCAAACGTGGAGTAGGTCTGCGTGCGACGCCCGGGCGAGGTTGGTTTTACTTCTTTGATGGCCATGGCCTTCCGTACCTTTCAATCGGTTCGGCATTGAGATCGTACCCTCGGGGAACGATCCGTCATGCCCCTTCAAAATATTTGATGCTGTCCCCCTGGGCCAGGCGGACAATGGCTTTTTTCCAATCGGCCCGCTTGCCCACCAGGCGGCCGCGGCGCTTCTTCTTGCCCAGCACGTTGACGGTTCTCACTTCAACGACTTTGACGGAGAAAGCTTTTTCCACGGCGTTGGTGATGTCGAGCTTGGTGGCGTCGGGGTTCACCTTGAAAGCATACTGGTTATTGTTTTCACGGGCCAACATGCTTTTTTCCGTGACAATGGGCCGCAGCAGAATTTCGTGAGCGTACTTCATTTCATCAACCTCGCTTCAATCCCGGCCAGACTGTCCTTCAAAATCACCAGATGAGTGTGGCTCATCAGGTCGTAGCAATTGAGGCCCTCCACCCGCAGAATCTTGCAGTTCGGCAGGTTCCGGGATGACCGCTCCAGGGTTTCGTTCGTCCCCGGGGTCACGACCACGGCCTTGCTCACGCCCAGGCTTTTGATGGCCGAAGCGAAGGCTTTGGTTTTGGCCTCGGCCAATTCGAAGGAATCAAGCACCACCAGGCGCTGATTCTGGAGCTTGGAGGTCAGAACAACCTTCAACGCGCCGCGCCGCACCTGGGCCGGGGGCCGGAAGGAGAAATCGCGCGGCTTGGGGCCGAAGGTGGTGCCGCCGTGACGCCACACAGGGGAGCGGCGGGTGCCCGCGCGGGCCCGGCCGGTGCCTTTCTGGCGGTAGGGCTTACGGTTGCTGAAGGCGACTTCGGCCCGGGTTTTGGTGCTGGCAGTCCCGGCCCGGCGGGAATTGAGCTGGGCGGTGACCACTTCGTGCACCAGATGGGGACGCATCTCCACGTTATATATCAAGTCCGGCAGTTCGACCTGTCCGACTTTTTCATTATTCAGATTGACGACATCAACTAGCATTGTACACTCCGGTTCCCCAAGGGGACGTTACTCCGCGCGGCGGACGCTCTTTTCTCAAAGCTTACCCGAAAGAGCGGCTCACTTTTTCTTCAAAAGAACCAGCCCGCCGTTGGGGCCGGGCACCGCGCCGCGAACCATAATCACGCCGTATTCGGGGCGGACGTCCACCACCACCAGGTTCTTCACCGTGGTGCGGGCCGCACCGGCGTGACCGGCCATCGGGCGGCCGGGGAAAACCCGGCTGGGGTCGGCGGCGCAACCAATGGAACCGGCGCTCCGGGGAGTCAGGCAGCCGTGGGTCTTGCGCCCGCCGTGGAAGCCGTGGCGCTTCATAACGCCCGCGAAGCCCTTACCTTTGCTGGTGCCGGTGACGGAAATCTTTTCACCGGGGGCGAAGATATCCAGGTTCACCTGGCTGCCGGGGGCCATATCCGCGCCGTCGGCAATGGGGAACTCAGTCAGCAGCTTGAAGCCGGGGGCTCCGGCTTTGGCCGCGTGGCCCCGCTCGGGCTTGGTGGAGTGCTTTTCATCCTTGGCCATGAAGCCAAGCTGCACCGCGCTGTAGCCGTCGTTTTCCAGGCTCTTGACCTGAACCACCGTGGCCGGGCCGGCCTCAATGACGGTGACGGGCACCGAAACGCCCTCACGGACGAAAACGCGGGTCATGCCGAGCTTCCGGCCCATTAATCCCTTGCTCATAACTTGATCTCCACATCCACCCCGGCGGAAAGATCCAGCTTCATCAACGCATCGACGGTCTGCTGGGTGGGGTCGAGAATATCCAGAAGCCGCTTGTGGGTGCGCACTTCAAAGTGCTCGCGGGACTTTTTGTCCACGTGGGGCGAGCGAAGAACGCAGGTGCGGCTGATGGTGGTCGGCAGAGGCACCGGACCGGCTACCCGGGCCCCGGTGCGCTTGGCGGTATCGACAATCTCCTGGGCCGAGCGGTCCAGCAGTTTGTGATCGTATGCCCTGAGCCGTATCCGTATCTTTTGGTTGTTCAGCATATGTAACCCTTTTCAAACCGGGGCCGCGCTTGCGGACGCCCAAAAACCTTAAGCAGGTGAGGGAGCGGTTTTATTCAATCATCCCGGAGAAAGCGCCGGGCCTGACGGCCCTGGGCGCTCCCCCCGAATTGGGCTCCGAGATTACTCGATGATCTCGGAGATAACGCCAGCGCCGACGGTGCGGCCGCCTTCGCGGATGGCGAAGCGCAGTTCCTTTTCCATGGCGATGGGCATAATCATGGTCACCAGAAAGCTCACGTTGTCCCCCGGCATAACCATTTCCACGCCTTCAGGCAAGGTCACCACACCGGTCACGTCCGTGGTGCGGAAGTAGAACTGGGGGCGGTAGCCGTTGAAGAAGGGGGTGTGGCGGCCGCCCTCGTCGCGGTTCAGAATATAGACCTCAGCCTTGAACTTGGTGTGCGGGGTAATGGAACCCGGCTTCGCCACCACCTGGCCGCGCTCAACTTCATCGCGCTTGGTGCCGCGAAGCAGCAAGCCAACGTTGTCGCCGGCCTGGCCTTCGTCCAGCAGCTTGCGGAACATTTCCACGCCGGTGCAGACAGTCTTCTGGGTCGGGCGGATACCCACGATTTCCACTTCGTCGGAAACGTGCACCACGCCGCGCTCAATGCGGCCCGTAACCACGGTGCCGCGGCCGGAAATAGAGAACACGTCTTCCACAGGCATCAGCAAAGGCTTGTCGGTGTCGCGCACCGGGGCCGGGATGAAGCGGTCAACTTCGTCCATCAGTTCCAGGATGCGGCCGCACCATTCGCAGTCGCGCTTGCCGCAGCCGCATTCCAGGGCCTTCAAGGAAGAGCCGCGGACAATGGGGGTGTCGTCGCCGGGGAAGCCATTCTTAATCAACAGTTCCCGCAGTTCCATGTCCACCAGTTCCAGAAGTTCCGGGTCGTCAACCATGTCGCATTTGTTGAGCCAAACAACGATGGCGGGGACGCCCACCTGGCGGGCCAACAGGATGTGCTCACGGGTCTGGGGCATGGGGCCGTCGTCGGCGCCGACCACCAGAATCGCGCCGTCCATCTGGGCCGCGCCGGTGATCATGTTCTTGATGTAGTCGGCGTGGCCGGGGCAGTCAACGTGGGCGTAGTGGCGGGTAGCCGTTTCGTATTCCACGTGGCTGGCGGCAATGGTGATGCCGCGCTCTTTTTCTTCAGGCGCCTTATCGATTTTATCGAAGGGAATGTAATCGCCGCCGCCCGCCTTGGACATAACCAGAGTGATGGCCGCGGTGGTGGTGGTTTTACCGTGGTCGATGTGACCAATGGTGCCAACGTTCACGTGGGTCTTGGTGCGGTCAAATTTCTTCTTGGCCATTTTCGCCTCC